>JAICQP010000001.1 GCA_025937815.1 Gemmatimonadota bacterium | reverse complement strand
GGCGGATTGGCCGTGAGTCGCTACAAGATCCGCGTCCACCGGTCAGCCGTGGAGGGCCTCTTCCAGCGCGAGGCAGTCGTCCTCGGCCCCGTCGAGATCGCGCGCCTGGCCCGGGAGATCATCACGCCCTCGCTGGACTGACCAGTATTTCTAGGGCGGACTCCAGAACATGGCATAGTTTTGTGAGTCGAGGCGTGCTCGGGCAGACCGCGAGGGCGAACCGGCATCGTCGCCCGAGATCCGGTACCCCGCCCAGTAGTACGGCCTCTGGTAAATCTCGGAGCGAATCAGCTCCCGCTGGGCCAGGGCGAGGGCCTCGGCCGGGGAGTGCTCACGGAGGTGCCGGTAGAAACGAGTCGCCAGCTCGGCCGCCCCCCGATCGTCGATCCGCCAGAGGGTTGCGACGACGGATCCGGCACCCGCGTAGAGGAAGGCACTGGCCAGCGTAGCGTAATCCTCACCTCGCGCGAAGCCGCTCGACCAGGCCTCTCCGACGCCAGTTTCGCAGCCCGACAGGAACACGAGCGGGCTTCGGATCTGGAAGTCCAGGATCTCATGGATTTCGAGCCGGCCATCGTCCGCGGGGTCCCCGATGACCTTCCGGAAGAGCTCGATTCGCGAGAAGAGAGGGTTTCGGAAGTTGAGCGCCCCATGAGAAGCGACATGTACCGTCGTCTCCGAAGACAAGGCCCGGCGCAGTGCCGATTCGGTAGCCCGGTCTCCCTCGAACAAGGAGGTGCGATCCTGAGTTTGTGCGATCGCCTTCCCCTCGATTAGCGACCCGGGCAAATCCTGCGGAAAAGGAACCATTGCGACGGTGTGGCCCCGACGCCCGGAACCACCGGTTGTGCTCCGCAGAGCCGGCAGGGCGCCCGCGGAGGGCAAATCGAGCAGCACGTACTGCTCCGCGACATACCGCCCTGTCTCCCCATTCCGTAACGCCGCGAAGGGCAGGTATGCCAGTACATCGTGCGGGACGATGATCAGCCGGCTGACCCCTTCGAGCGCCCCACCCTGAACGGCCGGCTGGATGAGCTCAGCATGGAGTCGCCTAAGGATGGCGTCGGGATCCGGGCCTTTGCCGACAGTTGCCCCACCGGTGAGCTCGCGAGCCAGGCGAACCTGGCGGCTGAGATCGGTGGCGGGGACTGGCCGGCTGTGCACCGCGACCTGATCCGGAGTCAACACGAAGATCCGCAGGACTCGGGGCGTGATGTAATACTCGACAAGAGCCTCGCTATAGTTAAGAGCTGCTTGCACTTCAAGTGACGTTGTCGGTTGACCGCCGAGGAGTGCTTCGGCAGGGTCTCTCTCGTGTACGTGGATGGTCAGGGACTCGTACCGGGCTCGGGTGTCCGCAAGACGCCTGGCGATCCCCGAGATCGTCGTCGAGTGGTCGATATCCCGCTCTTCGGGAGGGATCGCCTCGGTTTCGGCCAGAAGTGTCGCCAGGCCGTCGATCTCGCGGAGCAGCCTCTCCCCTTGATCGTGCGGGGAGGCAGGAATCCGTCCATTCGGACTCCCGTGAGCTATGTGTTCGAGGAGAGCCCGTCCCCGCGAGGCATCGGCGACCTGGAACGCCTCCTCGACCTCCCCCATCTCGAGGAGGACGTCGACGAGTTGTGCATAGAGCTCGCGGCGGTCGCTGAGCAACGTGGTTCTGAGGTAGCCCGATGCGTAGCCACCGCGCGCTCTTTCGACCGCAGCCACCGCCCGGCGACCCGCGGCCACCGCCAGAGGGAGGCGCTTCACACGCGTCAGCGCCTGGGCGCGAAGTCCCTCCACCTCCGCGACAACGAGGTAGCTCGCAGCGGCCAAGTCGGGTTCGGCGCGTTCCAGGGCCGCAAGTGCAACCTCGGGATCGTCATGCCTCTCCGCGAGGCGTGCCTCCGCGAGCGCGACACCGAGCCGCGCGGCGCGGGAGTCGAGTCGCAGCGCGAGCTCGCGCGCTTCGTCCAGGTATCTAAGCGACGCGACCGGAGAACGCTCGAAATCGGCCAGCACGAGGAGGTCTTCCAGGGCATCGACCGGCGCGCCGGCTGCGCGGTGGCTGGCCAGGGCCCGCTCCGCCAGCGCACGCGCCTGATCGCGGTCGCCGAGCGCCATGTACGACTCGGCTTCGCGCCGGAGATCGACACCGGTCTCGATCACCAGGCCCAGGTCGGCGTTGATTTCCCCAGCCTGCCGATAGTATGCCAGTGCGCGTCGATGATCGCCGGCCTCGGCATGGATCTCCCCGATCTGCTCGAGATCGCTCGCCTCTTCCTGTCGGAGACCGTGCTCGCGCGCCTGCAAGAGGGCGCTGTCGAGGACCGCGATCGCTAGGCGCGGCTCCCCCAGCGCCGCGTGAGCCACCCCGAGCTGGCCCAGCGTGTGCTGCTCCCCGGTGACGTCCTCGGACTCGCGGTACCGCAAACGCGCCTGCTCGAAGAAGTCGACAGCGGCGAGCGGATCTCCGAGCCGCGATTCGAGCATCCCGAGGTTGCTGAGGGCGCGGCCTTCGATCAGGGGATCGCCGAGCATTCGCGCCGCGCGCACACTTTCCTCGAACCCCTGGCGCGCGCGGGCGAACTCTCCGAGGTCGGTATAGACGAGGCCCAGATTGTTGGACGCCTTGGCGAGGGTCTCCGAATCGTCGACCGCCCGTGAGGCCTCTGCGGTCTGCCGGAAGAGCTCCGCGGCATCGCCGAGCCGCCCCTCGCTGAGGGCGAGGAGCCCGAGCGCGTTGTAGGATTTGGGAAGGTGGTCCTTCAGATCGAGGCGGAGCTTGAGGGCGAGCGCATCCTCTCCCAGGCTGCGCGCTTCTTCGTACTCTCCCAGACGGAACGCGGCGAGGCCGAGCCACGTCAGCGAACCGGCGAGGGCTATCGAATCACCGCTCGCGATCGCGCGAGCGCGCGCCTCGCGCCAGATTGCCTGCGCCCCTTCGAAGTCACCGTCCCAGTACAGCGGTTCCGCCGACGCGATAAGCGAATCCAGGGCTGACATCGGCGCGCCGGGCCCAACGGTGCCGTCCACGCGTCCCGGCGACTCCCGCAGTACCACGACAAGCGCGACGGCTCCAGCCACCGCTCCACCGATTCCGAGGACAACGGTCCACCGCCTCACGGCACCACCTGGAAATGGTGAATGCCGCTGCTCGCAGTTCCCCCGCCAGGCAACAGCGCATCGACGTACCACAGATACTCCCCGCCCTGGTCGAGTGCGACGGGAATCGCCGCCGCGGAGTCAGGTGTAAGAAGCGCCCAGACGCTGTCGCCCTCTGAGGTCGTCACGGTGACCAGGTACCGGGCTTCGGGCTCGACCGGCGTCCAGCGCAACACCACTTCGCCTGCCGCAACCCTGGCCCCCGAAGCGGGCTCGACGATCGCGATCGAAGTGATCGACTCCGGCCGGGATCGCTGGACGATCGGCGGTGCTCCCGCCGGGAGCTCCGCGGGCCTGTCCCCTGGGCGAAGAACGATGAACGCGCCAATCGCCGCGGCGGCCCCGAGTGCAAGGAGAGGAAGCACTGTCCTGCCGCGCTTCCGACTCGGCAGCGTGCGAATCGTCTGGTCCAGCGCCACCAGCTCTCCGCAACATTCCGAGCACTCGGCGAGATGCGCTTCGATGCGCGAGCGGTCCTCCGAATCACACCTCCCCTCGAGATACGCCGCCATCGAACCCGGGTCGAGATGCTCGACGCGGGTCATCGGAATGACCATGGCGAAGCGAGGCATAGCCGTATCCATCCTTCATATGGAACGCGGCCCCACAGGGAAGTTGCCGACTGGATCCTCACGGCTCCTGATCCTCCACGCCCCTTCGCGCGAGGTCGACCCGCAACCCTTCGCACAGCCGGTTGCAGCGCCGATAGACGTGAAAGGGAGTTGGCAGCCCCATGAGCTCGGCCACCCTCCGCGCCGGCAGGTCGAGCTCGAAGCGAAGACGGAGCAACAGCCGATCCCGCGGATCGAGGTGTTCCAGGGCTCTTTTCAACAAGCGATGCAGGTCCTCCGAGCGGATCCCCGAGTCGGGGGCTCCAGCCTCCGCCGCCGCCATGGTCTCGACGTCGACCCGGTCGGCAAGCAGGTCCGCAAGACGCCTGCGGGTCACGCGAGCATCATGGTTCCCCTTCGCGTCGCTTGACGAGCCATAGCGCCGCCGATGGTGGTCGAGTCCGAGTCGATGGACCACCACCACCAGCCATGTCGTGAACTTGCTTCGCTCGGTCGGCGAGTAGGTTCGAAGCCGATGGTATCGGTCTCGACGAAGCTGCTCGATAACGTACGCGTACCGGTCCATCACGGTGTCATGATCGCCGCCGAGCCGATGAAGGGTGTGCAGGATCAATCGGCTGTGGACCGCAATGAAGCTTTGCCAGGCGCGCTCCTCCGAGGCGTTGTCGGACGCGCTTAGGAGACTGGCGAGTTCGAGCGGAAGCTCGTCGGTCAATGCCACCGATTTCCCGGGAATCGAGGGACATGCCGCGAGCGCGGCATTCCACGCTCCTGCTTGTCCCGACCGCGTCATTGTATCAGAAACACCCTCTTTCCGGAAGACGTGAAGCTCCGGGGAGCGAGGACCCAGCCGGGATTGAGCGTTCTACTACGGATATGGAACGAGAAGCCGGCATCGGATTGCGCGATCTCTGCGTGCTGCCTCTCCGAATATCCAGGCCAGGACAATCCGGGGTTGCAGAGTCGTTCAATGACGAAGAAACCCAGCTCCTGAGCTGCGATCAGACCAATGGAAGCGGACTGATCCCGGCTCCCGACAACGACGTGGCGATGCACGACACCGCATTGGAGCACTTCAGAATCCGTGTCATGAAGCTTGAAAGTGGTTGAACATGAGCATACGACAAGCGGCTCCGATCGTTCACGGAGCCGCCGTCGCAGAACGATCTCCTAAGTCCGAGGGAAATTCCCGCAGGCTAACGCTTTGTTGCGGTGATCGTGAAATTCACGCAGCGATCGTCCGGGTCGTAGTCCGGTCCCCCGCTGTCGAGAGTATCGGAGTACGATAACGCTGACACGAGCGCCCTCGCGTCCTGGAACTCGATGACAGCCGTCACTCCGTTGTTGTTCTCGTCCGCGAATGGGACGTCGTTGACGGCGAGGTTGATCGATCCCGCTCCGTCGTTCTGGGTGCCCGTGATCTGGAGATGAATCGCGGAGCGCTTTCTGCGGCTCAGATCGACTTGCACGTCCCACGGAGCCAAGGCATAGCCTCCCCAATCGGCGACCGAGGGGGTCAGGTCGGGTTGCTTCTCGTTGCACGCGGTGGTGTCCCCGGAAGCCGCGACGAACTCGAAGTCGAGTCCGCCGGAGTTCAGTTGCTTGAACGGATCCGCGGGACTCGCGGACACGTTCAGTAGCGTTCCCTCGATGTCTCCCGTGAACGCGTAGTCGTACACCGCTGCGGGCGCTTGCTTGGCGGCCGGCTCGAGCGATGTTGGTGTGTCCGTAGGGCCGAAACTTTCCTCACAGGCTGCGAGGAATCCGAGGGTTGCCACCAGGAGGATCTGCTTTCGGTACGAGCACATTTTACAGTTCTCCCTTCCGGGTGCGGGGCGTGAAATCGCTTCGAGATCTATTCAACGCATCCCGGTCGGGAAATTGCGGCAGCGCTTTACCGAGGGGCCGTTCCAGAAGGAGCTGCAGTAATCGTGAAGTTGATGCACCGATCGCGATCGTCGGTTACAGGGCTACCGCTCCCATCGGTTTCTGCCCAACTCGCAAGGCCCACCAACGCACGGGCGTTGCGGAATTCCGTGAAAGCGATGCCTGTCGTCAGGTTGACTGTGTCGGTGAGCGGCGTATGGTTCACGACGAGGTTGATATGTCCCCCATCTTGATCCTCTTGATCCCCGAGAAGCTGCAGGTGAAAACTGCCGCTCCGCCGGCGAGCCAAATCCATGGCACCGAGCCACGCCCAATCAGAGAACCCGGCCCAATCCGCAGCGCTGACGGGAGTTCCGTTGATCCGGGGACACACGCTTCGATCCCCGGTTGCGGCAACGGGACGGAAGGTCACACCGCTTGTGGTGATCTGTTTCAAGGGATCCCTGAAATCGACGATTACTCCCGATACGGAACCCTCCAAGTCCCCGCCGAACGTTACCGTGTAGAGGTTGGATCTGCCCTGGCGAAGCGTGACCTCGAACCGCTCGATCCCGATGCCCCGCTTGCCTTTTGTGGTCGTGACTATCACGTCGTATCGATCTGGAATGGCATCGAGCGCGATCGTGATGTTGGCAATGAGCTTCTTGGGAGTGACGAACGTCGTGGAGTTGGTACGGACCTTTTCCGTCGTCACCTCATCGATTGCGAAATCCACGCGGGAACCTGAGTCGAAGTTCGAACCCACGACCACGACATCGAGCGTCGTGTCCTGAGGAGCGCTGGCCGGCTCCGTCGACGAGACGATCGGATCCCCGCTGGAGGGCTTGGCTGCAGGATCAATCGACCCCCTCGAAGCACCGGTGGGATACTCCTTCTCGCACGCTGCGAGGAGAAGACACGATAAAGCGGGTACTATCGGCAGGAGAAGCCGTCGGGGGAACGAGTATGCCAGCCGGGTCATGCGGACCTCCGTGCTCGGTTGTGTCGTGCCTGGACGGTGCCGATCGTCCTATGAAACGCCAAACTGCCGGGGTTTTGCTCCCCGTTTCACACGATTCGGAAGTAATCGACCAGCACGCAGCGACGGCGGCGGATGAAGGTACGGGCGGACGTGGGGCCCTCGCCGGTAGGGGTCGAGATCGTCATCGCGGTGGGTCCTTCCCCGCCGAACCCCAGCCCGGCCAGGTTGGGGCCGTTCTTGACGAAGATCGAGCAGTTCATCGCCACCGCCATCCGGTGGAGCGCGTCGAGGTTCTTGGAGTGCATGCAGGCCGTGTGCTTGAAGTCGTGCTCGAGCTCGACGGCCCAGTCGATCGCCGTGTCGACGTCCGGGCAACGGATCAGGGGGATCACGGGGGTCAGGAGCTCGAGGAATGCGAACGGGTGGTCCTTCCCCGTCTCGGCGACGAGTAGCCGCGTCGACTCCGGGACACGCTTGCCGATCAGCTCCCCCAGGACGGACGGGTCCTTCCCCACGAATTCCTTGTTCATCCGCGCCTCGGGCCCCGGATAGTCGGTGAGGATCGCACGGGCCAGCGCCTCGGCCTCGTCGATCGACAGGAGGACGGCATCGTTCCGCTGGAGCTCGGAGAGCAACTCGTCGGCGATCGAACCCTCGGCGAGGATCTCCTTCTCGCACGTGCACACGATGTTGTTGTCGAACCCCGCGCCGGCGACGATGTCCCGTGCGGCCTGAGCGAGATCGGCGGTCCGGTCTACGACTACCGGCGGGTTCCCCGGCCCGGCGGCGATCACACGCTTGTCCGACTCCTGAGCTGCGCGGACGACCCCACCGCCGCCGGTCACCACGAGCAGGTCGATCCCCCGGTGGTGGAACATGGCCTGCGCCGCCTCGATGGAGGGCTCGGAGACTGCGGTCAGGAGCGTCTCCGGCCCGCCGACCTCGGCGGACGCCGCGTTCATGAGGTGGATCGTGTGATTGGTGACTTTCTTCGCGAGCGGGTGGGCGCCGAACACGACCGCGTTCCCCGACGCAATCATGGAAATCCCGTTGTTTATGATCGTCGCGGCCGGGTTCGTGGATGGCGTCACTGCCCCGATCACCCCCCAAGGCGCGAGCTCCGTCAGGGTCAGGCCGTGGTCGCCAGAAAGGATCTCCGGGTGGAGGTCCTCGGTGCCCGGCGTGCGATCGATCACGAGTTGGTTCTTGAGGGTCTTGCTGCGAACGTTGCCGAGCTTCGTCTCGGCCACCGCCTCCTCCGCGAGTGCTAAAGCCGACTCGCCAAGCCGCTTCCGCTGGTTCGCGATGATCCTATCCCTGAGCTCCAGAGTGCGGATCTCCGCCTGGGCGGACCGTGCAGCAGCGGCGGCCTGATCGACCGTCTCGAAGATGCCGAGGAGGTTGTGCGACCGGTCGGTCGTTGGACTTGGGGAGGATTCCCGCCGAGCGGCGGTAGCGACGGCAGATGGGGTAGCGGCGCGGCCGCTACGGTCCAGCTCGCCCGTGATGCGATCTACGATCGTGCGGATCTCGCGTTCGGTCAGGGGCACGGGCGGCCGGGTGGGCGCGCGACACGAGGCCACGCGCCCGGATCGGAGAAGACTGCTACTCGACGACGATCGGGAAGTGCGCGTCCAGGTCCGTGTGCGGCCGCGGGATCACGTGCACCGAGACGACCTCGCCAACCTTCTTGGCGGCGGCCGCGCCGGCGTCCACGGCGGCCTGACAGGCCGCGACGTCGCCGCGGACCAGCGCCGTCACGTACCCAGCGCCGATCTTCTCGTACCCGACGAGCGTCACACGCGCTGCCTTGACCATCGCGTCGGCGGCCTCGATGAGCGCCACCAGCCCGCGCGTTTCGATCATCCCCAGTGCTTCCATTCGGTCCTCCTCCCGGCCGAGGGGTGGTGCGGATGAGCGTCTCGCGCGCCGGCGAACGGCGCGGTGCTAGAGATCGGAGTCCTTTCAAGGCGACCGGCCAGGGGCCCAGAAGCGATCGCGGTGGGGCCAGCCGTTGAGCGAGTTTAAAGCCGACGCCCCCGCTATTCAAGTCGGCCGGCCGGGACACCCTCCATCAATCGCTCGGTCAGGTAGGTGTAGATGATCGCGTACATGCGCGCCCGTTGCTCCGGCGTGACGCCGGCTCCATGCCCGCCCTCCGTGTTCTCGAAGTACCAGACGGGGTGCCCCATGTCCAGCATCTTCGCCGCCATCTTCCGCGCGTGCCCGGGATGGACGCGATCGTCGCGGGTGGTGGTGTAGAACAGGGCTCGCGGGTACTCCTCGTCGGGAGAGACGTTCTGGTACGGCGAGTAGCGCCGGATGTACTCCCACTCCGCGGGGTCGTCGGGATCCCCGTACTCCGCCACCCAGCTGGCCCCCGCCAGGAGCGTGTGGTACCGCCGCATGTCGAGCAGCGGGACCTCGACCACGACCGCCCGGAAGAGCTCCGGGCGCTGGGTCATCGCGACGCCGACAAGCAGGCCTCCGTTGCTCCCTCCTTCGATCCCGAGGTGCTCCGGCGAGCAGATCCCGCGGTCGACGAGGTCCTCCGCGACCGCCAGGAAGTCGTCGTACGCCCGCTGGCGGTTCTCCTTCTGGGCCGCCTTCCACCAGTCCGGCCCGAACTCCCCACCACCGCGGATGTTGGCCACGGCTAACACCCCGCCGCGCTCCAGCCAGGCCTTGCCGCGGATCGCGCTGTAGGAGGGGGTCGACGATACCTGGAATCCGCCGTAGGCGTAGAGCAAAGTCGGGTTTTCACCGTCCTCGGCGAGGTCCTCCCGTTGGACGAGGAAATACGGCACCCGAGTGCCGTCCCCCGAGGTCGCCTCGAGCTGCCGCACGACGAGACCCTCCGCGTCGAACATGGCCGGCAGACGCCGCACTTCGCGCACGCCGGCTGGATCGGCCAGGTAGAGGGTGGTCGGCTGGTTCCAGGTGCCGAACGTGAAGAACCAGCGCTCGGAGAGCGGATCGGCCGCGACGACGTTCACCGCGCCCATGTCGGGCGCGGGCACCGGCTCGGCGATCCATGTCTCGCCTTCGTGGCGGTAGCGTAGCAGCCGGCCGATCACGTTGTCGAGGACGTGGACCACGAGCTCCCCCCGGACTACCCGCACGCCCTCGACGGTGATGCGCGGTCCGGGCTCGACCACGAGGTCGAACGCGCGGTCTCCATCGAGGAATCGCTGGTACTCGATCGCCAGGACGGAGCCCTGCGCGAAGCCCCGCCCGCCGACTTCCCATGGCGAGCGGAGGTAGACGACGAGGTGCCTTCCGGTCAGGTCGGGGACGGCGTCGAGCGGGAGATCCAACAGATGCAGCTCGCCTTCGTCGTCGAGGATATGGATCCGACTCTCGAAGAACGTCGGGGCGTGGTAGATCAGCGTGAAGCGCTCCTCGGCCGTGTCGACGGATCCCGCCCACACGCCGACGTCGGAGACCTCTCCCTCGAACAGGACCTCGGCCTCCTCGAGCGGCGTCCCCCGTCTCCAGAGCTTCGCGATCCGGGGATAGCCGGACTCGGTCAACGTTCCCGCGCCGAAGTCCGAGGTGACGAGGAGCACGTCCGGCCCGCGCCAGGCGACGCTGCTCTTCGCCTCCGGCAGGAAGAACCCGCCGTCCACGAACTCCATCGCTTCGGCGTCGAACTCGCGGATCTCGACCGCATCCGATCCGCCGCGGGAGGCAGCGGCGATACGCGGGCGCCAGGCATGCGGCCCCGCCGAAGGCCCACTCCACGCCTTCCCGGGCCGCGAGGCTGTCGATGTCGAGAACCGTCTCCCAGGCGGGGTCGCCGGTCAGGTACGAGTCCCAGCTCGTCCGCCGCCAGATCCCGCGCTCGTGGTCGGCGTCCTGCCAGAAGTTGTAGATCCGATCGCCCACGATGGCGGGGTAGTCGATCTTGTCCGCGGAATTCAGGATCGCCAGGCTCTGGCCGTAGATCGAATCGTATACGGCGCGTCCGGCGAAGACGTCGAGGGTGGCCTCGTTCCGATCCTCGACCCAGGCCAGCGCCCGATCCCCCTCGACGTCCTCCAGCCACAGGTATGGATCGACGTCTTCCTGGGCCGGCGCAGGGATAGCAAACGTCAAGCCGAGAGAGAACGCGACGAATAGCGGATACCCGTATCTCATGGTCGCCTTCCGGCAAAGCCGTTCATCGTCGACGGTCGCCCGCGCTCGCCGACTGGACGCAGCCGATGATCGCGACGTTCACGATGTCGTCGGCGGACGCGCCGCGCGAGAGGTCGTGCATGGGCGCTGCGAGGCCCTGGAGGAGCGGTCCCAGCGCGGTCATCCCGCCGAACCGCTGGGCGAGCTTGTAGCCGATGTTGCCGCTGTCCAGGTCGGGAAACACGAGCACGTTGGCGCGGCCGGCCAGGGGGCTGCCGGGGGCCTTGGCTGCGGCCACCTCGGGGACGATCGCGGCGTCGAGCTGAAGCTCCCCGTCCACGGCGAGCGCGGGGCGACGCGCACGCACCTTGCGGGTCGCCTCGACGACCTTTTCGACCCGCGGGTGGTTCGCGCTCCCCTTGGTCGAGAAGGAGAGCATCGCGACCCTCGGCTCCTCCCCCGTCAACGCGCGGTGGGTGTCGGCGCTCGCGAGCGCGATGTCGGCGAGCTGGTCCGGCGTCGGGTCGGCGACGACGCCGCAATCGGCGAAGGTGTATGTGGTCCCATCGGCGGCGACCATGAGGAATACCGAAGAGACGGTCGCGATCCCGGGCGCGGTGCCGATCGCGAGGATCGCGGCGCGCACGGTCTCTGCCGTGGTCGAGACGTTCCCGCCCACGCAGGTGTCGGCCTCGCCCCGGGCGACGAGCCATGCCCCGAGCCCCGGCCCGCTCTCGAGCAGCGCCCGCGCTTCGCGCGCGCCCGCCGTTCTGCCCCGCGCCTTCCAACGGGCGGCGAGCTCTTCGGCGTAGGCGTCGAGCCGCGGTGAGCTCGACGGCGTGAGGAGCGCGATCCCGTCGAGATCGACGCCCGCCCGGTCGGCCGCCTCCCGAACCGCGATGGGACCGCCGAGCAGCGTGACAGCGGCCAACCGCTCGTCGGTGAGCCGCCGGGCGGCTCGGGCCGCGCGCGGGTCGGCGCCGTCGGCGAGGACGACCCTCTTCGGGCCGAGCTTCCGGGCGCGCTCGCACAGATCCGCCAGGAGATCGCGCGGCGAGCTCATCCGCCCAGCCGCTCGAGGAGCCGCCGGGCGATGTCCCGGACCTGCGACGCGTCGGCGCCCGGCATACGCGCCCGCACGCGCGCGACGATCCGCTCCACGTCGTCGGGATCGCAGGTAGCCGAACGGGTCGGAGACCCGGCGAGTCCCGCCGCCGCGGTGGACCTCGTAGAAGCCGCCGCCCCCGGTTTAACCTCGACCAGCTCGATCCCCCGCCGACCGGCCTCGTCGCGCGCCAGTGGAGTCACGATCGCGTCCGGCGGCACGGCGAGCGTGAGCTCCCCCCTGCGCGCGGCCGCCCGCACGTCCTCGGCGGAAAAGACGGGGCGGGTCACGCGCGCGCTCCGGCCGCGGGCTTCGCCGAGCGTCCTCTCCGATCCATCCCCGGTTCTTCCCGATCGCCGCGCGCCGTCCGCCAGCGGGCGACGATCTCGGCCGCGGCCTGGTAGTACGCGGCCGCGCCCGCCGACTCGGGATCCACCTCGAAGAGGAGCCGCCCGTCGCGCGCGGCCTCCGCCAGCGCGACGTTGGTGGGAATCGGCGGTTCGATCAGGAGCTCGCCCCACTCCTCCATCATGTTCGCCAGGCACTCGCGCGCCACGCGCGTCCGCCGATCGTACAGGGTCGCGAGATAGCCGAGCACCGCGAGCCGCGGGTTGAGGTGCCTGCGCACGCGGTCGACGAGGTCCATCGTCCGCGGCACGCTCGCCAGCGCGAACGGGTGCGTCTGGACGGGGATCACGACCGCGTCCGCGAGCTTGAGCGCGTTGACCGTGTAGAGCGACAGCGCGGGCGGGACGTCGAAGATGGCGGCCCTGTACGGCAGCTCGCCCGACCACGCCTCCGACAGGAGGCTCTCCCGATCGGGCATCGAGGCCAGCTCCGACTCGAGCGTGCCCAGACTCTCGTGCGCGGGCAGGATGGAGAGGCCCGGATAGCGGGTGGCGCGAACGGCGGGGGCGATCCCGCGCGATGGGTCGATCAACACGTCGGTCAGCGTCGTGTCGAGCGCGGCGGGGTCGAGTCCCACGTGGCGCGTGGCGGAGGCCTGCGGATCGAGATCGACGAGGAGGGTCTCGACCCCGCTCTGTGCGAACGCGCCGGCGACGTGCACCGCCGACGTCGTCTTCCCCACGCCGCCTTTGGCGTTCGCGAAGACGATCGAGAACGGACCCGAAACGGTCATCCGACCGGGTAGTAGCGGCTCTCGACCTTCTCGATCGCCCCATCGTCGAGGAGCTTCTTGACCGGCAGGATCAGACGTCGCCATTCGATCTCGAGCGCGTTGCCGAGCTCGGGCAGCGTGATTCCGCCGCTCCCCGCTGTGCGGATCTCCTCTAGACACCGGGCCTGGAGCTCTCCATTCGCCGACTGCGGCTCCCGTCGGGAACCGACCGAGCGCGGCGGGCGGGTGACTGCACGTCCCTGGGGACGGGCTTGCGAGCGTCCACGCTCGGAACTGCCCGGAATCCCTGCTTCCCCGCCGCGCCTTTCTCCACCGCGTGTCCGCCCCGCCGGAGCATTGCGGATCGGGTAAGTGCCGATCCGTCGATCGCCCGGAAGTACGCCGACCAAAAGATCGGTCGCGTCGTGCGGCCGCGGGATCACGTGCACGGCGACGAGCTCGCCCACCCGGGCCGCTGCCACGGCGCCGGCGTCTGTCGCGGCCTTGACGGCCGCCACGTCCCCGCGCACGAGGATCGTCACCAGGCCCCCCTCCGCGTACTCCCGCTTCTCTATCTCGACGTCGGCGGCCTTGACCATGGCGTCGGCGGCCTCGGTCGCTCCGATGAAGCCCCGGGTCTCGACCATCCCCAGCGCGCGTCCGGCCATGCCTCAGTACCTCACCGGCTCGCGGGCGACAGCCAGAACAGCCTTCTCGAACGCCTCGCACGCTGCGCGGCAATCCGCTTCGCTCCCTGTGAGGAGCGCCCCGGCCATGTTCGTGGGGCTCGGTGGCTCGATCCATTCGACCAGATCCACCGCGGCCTGCTTCACCGCCTGATCCAGCGCCCAGGTCGCCTCGAGCGGGGCGGCTTTCAGGTAGGCGAGCGACTGCCCCTCTGCGATCCCGGCTCGCGCCGAAAGGTAGCTCCCGGTCTGGGCGATCAGATGGGCGAAGTATCGGCCCCCCGTCCCGGTGGAGCGGTAGCTCACGCGCGACTCGAGGTGAGCGATTGCAGCATCAAGTCCCGCATCGACTTCGGCGATACGATCCCCCGCCAGTATCGCGAGAGTCTCTCCGCTCGTCGGCCCGGAAGGGTAGGCCGCTCCGCCATAGAAGGAGCGAGCGGACACGACCTGCACGGCAGCCTTCTTGGTGGCCTCGTCGATCGCCACGTAGGTGGGATCGTCCTGATCGACGGTGAGGAAACCCACCGCGGCCTGATCGTCGGTAAGCCCCAGGGCCTCCGCCAGGGGAGCAGTGACGTTGGGAATGGTGCGGACCGCGAGCACGCGCGGCGTGAGCGTCGTCGTGGGCATCCGGTCTCGGGATCGGGAGGAGAACCTCGGGGATCGCGGTCAGCGTATTCTACGGACCGGCCCGGGAATCGGTCAAGCGCCCTATATTTCAGGGGTTCTGCGGAATCCGTCCCTCCTGTCCCGGAGACCCCCATGTTTCTGCCGATCACGAAGGGCGCGCTCATCGTCGTTTCGGCGGCACTGGCCTTCCTCCTCGGCACGACCGCCCTGGCGCAGGAGGCCCCGCGCGCCCGTGACCTCGGGATTCCATTCGATGGCGAGCCGGGACCGCTCAATGCGATCACCGACGTTGCTGGTCTCGAGGTGGGTCATGCCACGCTGATCCGCGGCGAGGGACGCCGCAGCCCGGGCCGGGGACCGGTTCGAACCGGTGTCACGGCGATCTTCCCGCGCGGCCGCGACGGGATCGACACCGACGTGTTCGGGGGCTGGCACACCCTGAACGGGAACGGCGAGATGACCGGCACGACGTGGCTCGAGGAGTCGGGATTCCTCGGGGGGCCGATCCTTTTGACGAACACGTACTCCATCGGCGCCGCCCACGAGGCGGTCATCGACTGGACGAACCGTCGCGGGAGCATCGCCGCGCTCCCGGTCGTCGCCGAGACGTGGGACGGGACGCTGAACGACATCGACGGGTTCCACGTGCGGAAGGAGCACGCGTTCGCCGCCATGGACTCGGCGCGAGGCGGTGCCGTGGCCGAGGGGAACGTCGGCGGAGGAACCGGCATGGTGTGCCACGGATACAAGGGCGGCATCGGCACCTCGTCGCGGCGGCTCCCGGCCGACGGCGGAGGCTGGACGGTGGGAGTGCTGGTCCAGTGCAACTACGGAAACCCGTTCGAGCTCACGATCGCGGGGGTGCCGGTAGGTCGCGAGCTCGGCCCTTCGCTCCTGCCGTGCCACCTGGGTCCGGATCCCCCGACGCATCCCTGGCTGGAAGGAATACCCTCGTGCGCGGATCGGGAGCGCCAGGCCGGTGCGACCTCGACGGGACCATTCGACGCCGGATTCGGGTCCATCATCGTCGTCATCGCCACCGACGCTCCACTCCTTCCCCATCAGCTGGAACGCCTCGCGCAACGCGCGACCATCGGGATCGCGAGGATGGGAGGCAAGGGAGAGGACCCATCCGGCGATATCTTCGTCGCTTTCAGCACGGCGGAGCTCGGCGAGGCCGGCGCGGACGGGTCCATCGCCACGCGGCGGATCTCGAACGAATCGATCACGCCCCTGTTCTATGCCGTCGCGCGCGCCACCGAGGAGGCGATCATCAATGCGATGGTGGCGGCGGAGACGATGGTCGGGGCGGACGACGTGCGGGTAAGCGAGCTGCCGGTCGATCGCGTGCGGGAGATCCTGCGTGGACACGCCCGGCTGATCGAGGAGTAACCCCCGCCGCGCGGGTAGATCCGGCTCGTCAGACCACCAGGCTGACCAGCTTGTTGGGGACCACGATCGCCTTGCGGATCGGCCGCCCGTCCAGGAGCTCGGGTATCCGCCCGTGGCGGGCGGCGCGGTCCTTGAGCTCGTCCTCCGGGAGATCGCGCGGCACGCGCATCTCGTCGCGCACCTTTCCATTGAGCTGGATCGCGACCGTGACCTCGCCGGTGGCCAGGACCTGCGGATCGAACGCGGGCCAGCCCGCGTCCACGACCGAAGGCTCGCGCCCGATCATCGACCACAGCTCCTCGGCGAGGTGCGGGGCGATGGGGCCCACCAGCCGAATCAGCGTTTCCAGGCACTCGGCCAGGAGCGGCTCGTGAACGTCGTGCGCCGGCTCGCCCTCGACCGGCGCGTACTGGTACAGGGCGTTGACGAGCTCCATGATGCGCGCGATGGCGGTGTTGAACTGCCAGGCGGCGAGGTCCTCGGTGGCTCCCTTGACCGACCGGTGGCGAACGAGGAGCAGATCCCGCGCTGCCTCGGCGGTGGGATCGCCCTCATGGAGGGCGCGGCCATCCGCGAACAGCATCCGGTGACGGTCCACCAGCCGCCACACGCGCTGAAGCCATGCCGAGATCGCGCGGATTCCCTCGTCCTTCCAGTCGCCGCCCTCCGCCCACGAGAAGCCGAACATGAGGTAGGCGCGGAACGCGTCGGCGCCGTACTGCGCCACGTACTCGTCCGGGCTGATGACGTTCCCGCGGGACTTCGACATCTTGGCGCCCGCGTTCGTGATCGTGCCCTGGTGGAACAGGCGCTGGAAGGGCTCGTCGATCCCCACGTGGCCGAGGTCGCGCATCGCCTTGGTCACGAAGCGCGAGTACAAGAGATGCAGCACGGCGTGCTCGATCCCCCCTGAGTACTGGAAGACGGGCAGCCATCGATCTACCAGCGCGCGGTTCCACGGCCGCTCCGTGTCCTGCGGCGACAGATAACGGAAGTAGTACCACGAGGAGTCCACGAAGGTGTCCATCGTGTCGGCGTCCCGCCTGGCGGGCTCGGCGCAGCGCGGGCACGCGACCTCGATGAACGATTGCGAGCGCTCGAGCGGGCTCTTCCCCGCCCCGAGCGAGAAATCGACGTCGTAGGGAAGCTCGACGGGAAGGTCCTCCTCGGGGACCGGCACCTCCCCGCAGCGGGCGCAGTGCACGATCGGTATCGGCGCGCCCCAATAGCGCTGCCTCGACACCAGCCAGTCGCGCAGGCGGTAGTTGACGCTCTTGTGCCCCTGGCCGGCGTGCGCCAGCTCGGCGATGACGTCGTGGAGCATCCGCTCGCTGCGCATCCCGGTGTAGGGCCCCGAGTCCACGACGGTCCCGTGGCCCGTGTAGGCCATCTCCGCGTCCGCGGCGGAGGGGTCGTCCGGTTCGATCACCTTGACGATGGGAAGCCCGAGGGCCTTCGCGAATTCCCAGTCCCGCTGGTCGTGCGCGGGAACGCCCTGGATCGCGCCGGTGCCGTACGTCCCGAGCACGAAATCGGCCACCCAGATCGGGATCGGCTCGCGCGTCAGCGGATGGATGGCGCTCGCACCCGTGAAGACGCCCGTCTTCTCCTTCTCGGTGGACGCGCGCTCGATCTCCGACATCCGCCGCGCATGGGCGCGGTACGATTCCACCGTCTCGCGACGCTCGGCGGTGACGATCGAGTCCAGCAGCGGATGCTCGGGGGCGAGCGCGAGAAACGTCACGCCGTACAACGTGTCGGGGCGGGTCGTGAACGTCCGTACGACGGCGTCCGTCGCCGGGATCCGCCAGTCGATCTCGACGCCCTCGGAGCGTCCGATCCAGTTGCGCTGGAGCGTCTTGGTGCGCTCCGGCCACTCCAGGCCCTCGAGACCGGCGAGGAGCTCGTCCGCGTAGTCGGTGATCTTGAAGAACCACTGCGTCAGGTCGCGCTTGACGACCGGGGTGCCGCAACGCTCGCACTCGTTGTCACCGACGACCTGCTCGTTGGCGAGAACGGTCTGATCCGTCGGACACCACCAGACGGGCGCCGCCTTCCGATAGGCCAGCCCCGCATCGTACAGCTTCAGGAAGAGCCACTGCGTCCAGCGGTAGTAGCCGGGGTCGGAGGTGTCGAGCGTGCGCGCCCAGTCCCACATCGCGCCCATGCGCTTCAGCTGGGCGATCATGTTGGTGACGTTCGCTTCGGTCGAATCCCGGGGATGGACGCCGGTACGCACGGCGAAATTCTCGGCGGGCAGGCCGAACGCGTCGAAGCCGAAGGGCTCGAAGACGTCGTACCCGCGCATCCGCATGTAGCGCGCCCATGAATCCGCCGGGCCGTAGTGGTACCAGTGACCCACGTGGAGCCTGTCGCCGGACGGATACGCGAACATGACGAGCGCGTAGCAGGGCCTCTGGGCGCCCTCGAGATCGGCGTGGTAGAGATCCATCTCCTCCCACGCCTGGCGCCAGCGCGGCTCGATCTCGTTCGGATCGTAGCGGTTCTCGGTCATCGCCGTCTCGGGGATGGAAACGAAATGCGGCGGGACACGAGGTCCCGCCGCGTCCTGGAAACGGGAAGCTAGGATCCGGATCTTCCCCGAGCAACCGCCGGAACCGAACGGCCGACGGAGTCGATCGTACAGGATCTGGTTCCGCAGATCAATCGGCTCTGGTTGCACGCATCGGCAGCGCGCGCGATCATGGGTCGGACGCCGGCAGGCGAGGTTGCGAGAGCTCAGGACACCGGGAGGGCGGATGAAGAAGGGCATCGTGAAGGGGGCCGCCGGTCCAGCAACGTGGATCGCGCTCGTGATGGCGGGGGCCTGCGCGAGCACGGGCGGCGGAGCGGTGGGTGCGGTGCGGCTGTCGCCGCCTCAGCCGGCACATGGTGACGACCAGTCGATCGCCTGGCCGTTCACGCTCGTCCACGGCGGCGGCCCCGAGACCGTGGCGGACTTCCACCTCCGGATCGAGGACGGGGGCGCGCTCCTCGGCGTCCGTCCCGACCGGGAGAACCCCGACCCCGGCGCGCGCTTCGAGTGGCGCGGCGAGATCCGGAGCGGGCAGGCCTACTGGATCGGCGACCCGCTGGTCCCCGGCGACGGGGTCACGCTGACGATCCTCGTCCGGCCCGACCCGGGTTCGGAGCCCCGCCTGCGGATCGTCCACTGGCCCACCGACGGTCGCGATCAACCCGTCGGTCCCGAGACCTGCGCGATCTGGAGCTACGACACGGAGAGCCGCGAGACCGCGACGGAAACCTGCTGAGGCAGACGAGAGGATTCCTCCACGTCCGAGCTAGATCTCTTCGATCGTGCCCCGATAGACGACCCGCGCCTCGCCCGTCAGCGTCGGATCGCTGGGCAGGGATCCCGCATCCGCGGGAGGAGTGAAGTCGACCACGAGCGGGATCCCGCCGCTGGTCAGGACCGTTACGGGAGGATCCGCCAGCCCCCACAGACAGGCCAGAATCGCACTCGCGGTAGCACCCGTCCCGCATGACAGGGTCTCGTCCTCGACCCCCTTCTCGAAGGTCCGCATCCGCAGGGTCGAGCGATCGGCGGCGGCTACGAAGTTCACGTTCGTGCCCACCGGCTCCCAGTTCGGGTGCCTTCGGAAGCGCGGTCCCTCGACGGCGAGGTCGAGGGCCTCGACCACCGCCGGCGAGACCAGAAGGGCCACGACGTGGGGCGTCGACGTGTCGAGAAAACCCACCCGCCGGTACGGCGGTGTAGCGAGCTCGGGATAGTCGAGGGTCAGCTCCCGCGGCGGCACGAGCCACAGCGTCACCTCGGGACCGCGGGGGTCCTCCACCCGCGCGCGGAACGGTCCGCTCCCCGTCCGGAACTCCATCTCCGTCCCGTTCACCGCCCCGACGATGCGCGCGAAGCGGGCGAGACAGAGCGCGGCGTTGCCGCACATCGGCGCCTCGCCGCCGTCGGCGTTGTAGTACACCATGCGGAAGTCCGCCCGAGGATCCTGCGCCAGCAGAACGACCGCATCCGCCCCGACGCCCAGGCCGCGCCGACAGAGGCGGGCCACGAGCGGTCCGGCCTCGTCGCGCGGGAACCACCCGTCGCGGTCGTCGAACACGATGAAGTCGTTGCCGCCGCCCGACATCTTCGTGAACGCGCGGCCCGCGACCCCGCTCACGCCGCGTCCCCCTGTGCCAGCTCCTCCGCTCTCCGGGTCTCGCGATGGAGCCGCCCGGTAAGCTTCCACCACCGCATCCGCCAGACCATCCATATAGCCTCCCAGACGATGCGCTTGCTCATCTTGCTCGCACCGACGTTACGATCGACGAAGACGATCGGCATCTCGCCCACCCGGAACCCCGCGTGCCAGGCGCGGAACACAGTCTCGATCTGAAACGCGTAGCCGTTGGACCGGATGGCGTCGATGTCCAGCCGCTCGAGCACGCGCCGGCGATAGCACTTGAAGCCGCTGGTCAGGTCGTGGATCGGCAGCCCCGTCACGATTCGCGCGTACCAGTTTGCGAGCCACGACAGAAGGAGCCTTCCCATCGGCCAGTTGACGACCGTCACCCCCCGCATGTACCGCGAGCCGATGACGACGTCGAAATCGTCGGAGAGCTCGAGAAACTCCGGGAGGTGCCGGGGATCGTGCGAGAAATCCGCGTCCATCTCGAAGACGAGCTCGTAGCCGTGATCGATCCCCCAGTGGAATCCGGCGATGTACGCGGTACCGAGGCCCTGCTTGCCGGGCCGATGGATGACGTGCACCCGCGGATCGGAGGCGGCGAGCTCGTCAGCGAGCGCCCCGGTCCCGTCCGGGGAGCCGTCGTCGATGACGAGGACCTCGAGCCGCGCGTCCTGGGCGAGGATCTGGGGGACGATCGCGGGAAGGTTGTCGCGCTCGTTGTAGGTCGGGACGATGACCAGGGCGCTACCCATGGATGGGCCTCGGCGCCGGCTCGGAGCCGCCCGCCCGCAGATCGGCGAGCCCGTACCGCGCGACCAGGACGGACACCGGCAGGAGCTCGCACGCGGTGAGCCAGAGCCGGCAGAAGATCGCGATCGCGACCGCCATGGTCGGGGGCACGTACGCCGCGAGGAGGACCGCGTAGAGGCCCTCGCGGACGCCGAGCCCGCCGGGGACGAAGACCGCCAGGTAGCCGCCGACGTATCCCGCGGCCGAGATGCCGATCATGGAGACCAGCGTGTCGGCCTCGATCGGGGTGAGCGCGCGGACGAAGAGCCAGAAGCCCGCGCCGAAGACCATCCACGCCGCCAGGTTCGCGGCGAGGAGCACGATCCGCTCGCGGGCGGGCACCGCCTCGTGGTACTCGCTCCTGCCGATCGCGCGGAGAGCCAGCCGGTACGCGAAGTCGAGCGCGGGCGTCAGCACGAAGAGCAGGAGCAGCGCGGCGATCCCGAACCCGATCGGCCATACGGCCTCCCGGCCCGCCGCGGCCGCGAGCTCGGGCAGGGTCGCCGCGGCTACGACCAGACCGGCGGCCAGCACGAAGAGCTGGGACGTGAGGCTCGCGCTCACCGTCAGGACCGGGCTGACGCCCTTGGCGCGCGCCAGGTACGCCGTGCCGGCGAGCTGGAGGACCTTCCCGGGGACGTAGCGCGCGAGGTTGCCGATGTACCACACCCGGTGCGCGTCCCGGATGGAGAGCCGGCCACCGAGGTGGCCGAGGATCCGCCGCCAGCAGAGGACGAACACGCTGTAGGCGCCGAGCACGCCGATTGTGGCGAGCGCCATCCGCGTCCAGTGGATCGTCCACGGGTGGGCGGTCACCTCCGACCAGTTCCGCGCCAGGTAGACCGCGAGGAACGCGACCACGACCCCTCCGGCGATCCGCTCGAACCACCGGAGGAGCCATCGGCCCCGCGCGTGGCCGGACTCGCTCACGCGGACGTCCGCTCCGACGAAGCCGGGTCGCGTCGTCCGCGGGTCGCCACCAGCAGGCCCACCAGGATGGCGAGGCCGATCGCGCTCCCCCACGCCCCGTAGGTGACGTGCGGGTCGCGGAACTCGAGCTCGACGGTGTGGCGCCCGGCGGTCACCGGAATCCCCCGCAGCGCGACGTCGACCTGTAGGACCTCGGCCGACTCTCCGTCGACCCGCGCGCGCCAGTAGGGATGCCATATCTCGGAGAGGACGAGGACCCCGTCGGCGGCCGGCTCCACATCCAGCGCGAGGCGATCGGGCTCGCGGATCGTCCACGCCGGTGCGGAGGCCGGCCCCCCGGAGGGCGCCGTGGGGGGCAGCGCCACGCCGGGCTCCAGCAGCGCCGTCCGCAGCGGGTCGAAGGAGTCGTCGAGCAACGCCGACGCGGGCGTCTCGCCGGCCGGCCGCGTCCGCGCCTCGTGGACGAGCCACGCGCCACCCGCGGTCCCGTCGAATCGGTAGACGATCGGCCCGCCGTCGAACGCGGGTTCGAGGCCCTCCAGCTCCAGCGGTCGCCCCGCGATCACGTACCGGAGGTTGAGGAGCTGCCAGAGCTTGGTCTCCGCCAGCCGCGCTCCGCCCTCGCCGACGAGGTCGTCCCACCAGCGGAGGCGGAAGTTCTGGGATCCCGTGACGGTCTGGATGCCGAACAGCATGAGGTCGTTGGGTCCGAACGCGTCGGGCAGGGGCAGCGCCCGGAAGGGCTCGGGCTGCTCCCGCAGCCATTCGACGGCGGGGCCCGGCTCGACCAGCCGCTCGGCGGGCACGACCCCATAGAAGTCCCGGTCGACGAGCCACAGATCGGCGCCGGCCAGGAACGCGAGCGCGAGGCAGGCGGCGAGCGCGGCGATCCGCTCCCGGGCCGCCAGCCAGCAGATCCCCGCGCCGAGCGCCCAGAAGAGCGCGAACAGTCCGAACCCGCGGGCGAACCCGGGCATCGCGGCCGAGGCCGCCTGCGCGCGCGCGGGCTCGAGCGATCCCCCATAGAGTAGCCCCCGCCAGAATCCGCCGAACCCCTCCGGGGAGCCGGCCGCCCAGAACCAGAGGACGATCCAGAGCGCGGCGAGTCCCCCGATCACCTTCCACGCCACGTGGCGTCCGTCGGCGAGCTCCGCCCGCCGGTCGTAGAGCGCCTGCGCGCCATGGCCCGCGAGGACGATGACCGCGAGAGCGACGATCGAGTACATCATGGCCGGCGCGCGGAAGGACTTCATCATCGGGAGGATCCAGTAGAAGACGCGGTGGAGCGGCGTCGCACCGCCCCAGGCGAACGCGAGGCCGAGCGCCGCGAGCGCGGCGAAGAACCAGACGGTCGCGTCCCGCCGGACGGTCAGGGCGAGGAGCGCGAGCAGGACCGGAACCGCGCCCAGGTACTCGGTGTGGAGCTTGAACGGGTTCGTGCCCCAGTAGCCTTCGAGGTAGCCCTGGAACCGCGGCCAGATCATGGCCACGGTCTCCTGGACCGGCATGGACCAGGACGAGGCGTACTCGTACCCCCGCTCGGCGCGGTGGGAGAACTGGACCATGTTCCAGGTGGGCCACACCTCCACCAGCGTGATCAGTCCGGCCAGGACGTAGGCGCCCGCGAACCCGGCCAGGAGCACGAGCGGCGTACGCCACTCCCCCAGCGCGACCCTGAGTCGGTGGAGCCGGAACAGGACGTATGCGCCGACCGCCATGGCGGCGAAGTACATCATCTGGACGTGTGGCGTGAAGACCTGGAGCGCGACCACGGCCGCCATCCACAGGAACCAGTGGAACCGGCGGCGCGCGATGGCCCGCTCGGCGAACAGGAACACGGCCGGCGTCCACGTCATCGCGAACATGCGCCCGTCCTGCCCCGCATAGAGATGGCTCACGAGGTAGCCGGTGAACATGTACGCGACTCCAGTCACCGCCGCCGCGCCGGCCTTGAGGCCGAGCTCCCGCGCCAGCGCGTAGGCGAGCACCCCGGCCAGGAGGAAGTGGAGCACGAACGCCCAGCCGATCGCGCGGTGGAGGTCGATCACGAAGTAGAGGAGCGAAGTAGGGTAGTACACCGGGTAGGGCAGGATCGACAGGTACGGGAGCCCGCCGTACACGTACGGGTTCCACTGCGGCAGCCCGCGGCCCGCGAGAACCTCCTGGACCGCGAAGGCGCGGCTCTGGTATGCCTGGGCGAGCATGTCGGTGCCGAAGAGCATCGCGTCGCCGTCGAAGACGAACGACGCGAAGAAGGCGATCGTCGCGACGGCCATGGCGCCGAGGACGGCCCAGCGGACGCGTCGCTCCATCTCGGGCGAGGTGTCCTCGCTCCGCACCCGCGGCGGTTTCTTCGCCGGCGCCGGCTTCCCCGCCGGCCGGCCGGGTGCCGCCGGCTTGGCCTTCCCCTTCCGCTTGGCGGCGCTCATGCCGCACCCGCGTGGCGCACGAAGAAGAACCACTGGGGCGATGCCAGCTCGAGGAGCCGGCCCCGGACGGGGCCCGGCAGGAGCCGGCTAGCCCGGCCCGCGATGCGGCCCGGCAGGCTCTCGTAGCGATCGAGCTGGGTGGTCAGCGCCTCGTCGGTGACGTCCTCGAGCACGAGCCCGTGCCGGGCGGCGGTCCGCACCAGCCGGGATCGCGTCGTGAAGCGGATGTCGGCGTAGGATTCCCCGCGGCCGCTCCAGCGGAGCAGCCGATCAGAGACGGTGCGCGGCCACCACGAGAGCGTGGGGATCCGGTAGTGCGGCTCGATCAGCGCGAAACGGTTACCGGCCGTCAGGTACACCCGACCGCCGGGCGACAGCGCGCGCCTGATCTCCGCGAAGAAGCTATCCAGGTTCGCGACGTGCTCGTACACGTGGTTGGCGATGCCGAAGTCGATCGCCCCGTCGGGGACTGGAAGCTCCTCCAGATCGGCCACGGCCATGCGCGCGGTCTCCTGCATGAAGGCTCGGTCGATCTCGAAGCCCACGATGGGTCGTCCGCTCAACGCTTCGAGCGCGCGGGTCATGATGCCGGTCCCGGCGCCCAGATCTACGATCCGGCCGCCGGCCGCCAGGTGCTCGGCGCACATCGCGTACACGAGCTCGGCTTTGCGGACACGCGATGCGCGGTACTCGGGCCCGCTCACGTGCCGGACGTAGTACGACGCGCTGCTCACGACCGTTCAGATGCGGAACGGTACACGGCGTCGAGGCGGTCCACGATACTATCCCACCCGAATCGCTCGCGCACGCTCGCGCGGCCGGCGATGCCCAGAGCGCGGCCTCTTGCGGGATCATCGAGGACCGCCGCCACCGCGCGCGCGATCGCCGCCGGCTCGTCCTCGACCAGCAGCCCCGTGCGGCCGTCCTCGACAACGTCGACGATGCCCCCCCTCCTGGTGGCGACGACCGGCACGCCGTACGACATCGCCTCCAGCAGCACCACCCCGAGGCCCTCCGTATCCGCCCGCTCGTCGAGCGTTGCGGGCAGGACGAAACACGCCGCGCGGCGGTAGGCCGCGACCAGCTCGTCGCTCGAGACGCGACCCAGGAACTCCACGCGGTCCGATAGTCCGAGCTCCGCCGCGCGCCCCTCGAGCGGATCGCGCTCCGGACCGAAGCCGACGATCTCGAGCCGCCACTCGCGGTCGGCGATCGTGGCCACCGCTTCGAGGAGGCGGTCGATTCCCTTCCGGGCCACGAGCCGGCCGACGAACAGGATCCGCGGAGGCCCAGAGGGCTCGGCGCGCGCGCCGGGTTCCCGCCGCACCTCCATGCCCGGCTCCTCCTCCGGCAGCGGAACCCCGTACGGGATCACCGTCACCGGGCGACCTTCGGCATAGGGCGCGATCATCGCGCGCGTGCTCTCGGAGATCGCCACCAGCCGCGAGCGTCGGCAGTACCAGCGCAAGAACGCGCGCGCCGGCGGAAAGCGCCTCTCCGCCCACCGGATCTCGGCGCCGTAGAACGTCGTCACCAGGGAGGCCCGCGCCGCGCGCGCCGCGGCCCAACCGGCGAGACCGTGCGGCACGGCCCAGTGCACGTGAACGACGTCGTACCCGCGCCTGTGGCCCAGCCTCCAGGCGGCCGCCACGCCCGCTCCCAGGTACTCGGGCACGAGCGCCAGATACGCGGGATGGCGCTGCAGGCGATCGGGCACGGTCTCCTCATGGGTCAGCCGCTCCCAGCGTGCGGGCGCGTAGCGGAACCGGCGCACCGCGTACCCCGTCCCCCGCTGGTCCCCGAGCCCGCGCCACGACGGGGCCAGCACGTCGACGTCGTGGCCGCGCGCGGCCTGCTTCTCGGCCAGCGTCACCAGCCACGGCGTGATCACGTCCTCCGGATCGCGCGGCCAGGCGGTGACGACGTGCAGGATCTTCACGGCGCCCGGACGGGCGCCACGCGCGTGGCGGGAGCGATCCGGACCGCGATCGCGATCCGGTTCTGGCCTGCGTACACGACTTCGAGCTCGTCGATGTGCGGCGCGAGAGCGCGCGCGAGGAAGTCGCGCGTCAGAGGCTCGACCAGGATGTGCGTCGCCCCCTTCGCGCGGATCGTCCGCCACGTGGCGTCGGGATCTCCATGGAAGGGGTATACGAAGCTCGGCCTTCCGCCGCTGAAGTACCAGGCGAAGGTCGGCTTGCGGGCGACGATCACCGCGTCGGGCGCATCGATCCCGATCCACTCGGCGACCTCGAAGTAGTCCTGCCAGAAGGGCTGATAGCCCGCCCACCGGTCGCCGTCCAGCCAGGCGCGCGTGAACCGCCATTGCGACGGTATCTCCCGCAGCGCTCCGAACGCCATGACCGCCGCCAGCGCCGCGATCGCCGCCTGGGCGGGCCGCGGGGAACGGAACAGCCAGCGTGCTACTTGGTCCGCTCCGATCAGGATGTAGAGGTAGAGGAACGGGGCCAGCGTGAGGAAGAACCGGTCACCGGTCCAGGCCCACAGGGCGAGGATTCCGAGCGTGGCGAGCGCGTAGAGGTCCCACACCGCGGCCTTCCGCGCACGGAGCGCGACGCCGATCCCGACTCCCAGGAGGATCCCTCCGATGAGTAGCGAGAAGACCCGCACCGCGGGCGGAGGGCGCATTGGCGGCCCCTCCACCGGCAGGCGCCGCAGCGGCCAGAACAGCTGCGGAAAATCGGCGGTCGCGTAGTGCTCGATGTTGAATGCCACCCGCTCGAGGTAGCTGCCGGGCGCCAGCGGGTCGCTGGTCGGATCCAGCCGGTTCTCGATCGAGACCTGCTCCAGGTACCCGCCCGTCTCCGGGGGCCTCTGCGAGGTCCACCAGAACCAGGGCGCCGCGGTCACCAGGACGATCGCCGCGAACGCGCCGAGTCGCTTCCAGCGGCGCCCGAGGAGCGCGTACAGTCCGGCGGCGGCGAGGAGCGCGACGCCCGCCGTTCGCACGTAGAACGCGAGCACGGCGATCAGCGTCGCGGCCAGCCACCATCCCCACGGCCGGTCGGTCTCCTCCCCGTCCTCCGCCCGCTGGAAGGCGACGAGCGCCACCAGCGTGACCGCCACGTAGCTTAGGTCGGACAGAACCCAATGCGTGTAGATGCGAAACACGGGATACAATCCGAAGAGCCACACCGCCGCCGCGGCCGCCCACGGCGGCACGGCCTCGTCGCGGCGGGCGAGGGACCAGAGCGCCCAGAGCGCGACGGCGCCGGCGACCATCGACTCGACCTTGAGGCCGACCATCTCGCCGCGGAAGATCCAGTAGAAGGGCACGAGGAGGAGCGGGAAGCCCGGCGGCAGGACCGTCTCCACGGGCGTAGTCGGCTCGATCAGGTCGACATAGCCGCGCCCGGTGGCGAGCGCCTTCGCGAGCGCGTAGTAGGCGACGTTGTCGCCGCCGGTGAACAGATAGGGGTCGAAGACCGCGACGGCGATCGCCATCGCGACCGCGCCTCCCGCGATCGCCCAGGCGCGTGGCGACGACGCCCAGTCGGGCCGCTTCACTCCCCCGCTCCGGCGTCTCTCCGGGCCGACAGCCGGCGCTCGACCTGATCGACCCGGTCACGCACCTGGGCCACCGCCTCCGCCAGGAAGCCGAGAGCGAACAGCAGCATGCCGAGCACGATCAGGAGCGTCACCAGGTACAGGAGCGGCCGGTAGCCCTGGCCGAGCGCGAAGCGGTAATAGAGCGCCACGGCTCCCACGATCACGCCCAGCATGGCCAGGATCGCGCCCGAGGTCCCGAACAGGAGCAAGGGCTTCCGCAGGAACGAAGTCAGGGTCTTGACCGCCAGCAGGTCGAGCGAGCCGACGACGATCCGGCCCCAGCCGGAGTACTTCGAGCGTCCGCGCGTCCGCGGGTAGAGCTCGATCGGTATCTCGCCCACCCGGTAGCCGCGGTCGTGCGCCAACACCACGAAGAACCGGTGCCAGTCGTGCCGCAGCGGCAGCTCCTCGAGGATATCGCGGCGAAAGGCCTTCATGGCATTGAGATCGTGGACGGGCACGTCGAATAGTCGGCGCGAGAGCCAGTTGTACGTCCCCGACACGAGCCGCTTCTCGTAGCGGCCCTGCTTCCACCCGGTGACGACGTCGAACCCTTCGCCGAGCCGGTCCAGGAAACGGGGAATCTCTTCGGGGGAATGCTGGAGATCGGCGTCGAACAGCACGAGCCAGCGCCTGGATGTCGCGTCCGCGCCGGTCATGAGGGCCTCGGTCTTGCCCCGGTTCCGCGCGTGCCGCAGCACGCGAACCGTCCCCGGAAAAGCGGCCGCCGCATGGCGGACCGCGTCCGCGGTCCCGTCGTTCGACCCGTCGTCGACGACGACGACCTCTCCGGAGAGATCGTGCTTCCTCCACGTCTCCGCCAAAGCCTCGAAGAGGGGGGCGATGTTCTCGACCTCGTCGTAGGCCGGGACGATGACGGCGAAGTCTCTGCGGGGACTCGTCGGATCCACCGGACCGCTCATGGAAGTGTCGAGAACGAGGGGCGGCCTAACGCTAGGGGTGCTGTCTTCGGGTGGCAACCTCACCTCTCTCGGACCGCGTTCGTCAGGACCGACTCGGTCGCGTCCGCCGCGGCGTCCCACGTGAACGTGCGCGCGCGTTCGATCGCGCGGGCTTCCATGCGGCTGCGCTCGGCCGGATTCCTGGCGGCCGCGAGGAGGGCGTCCGCGAGCGCTCCGACGTCGCCGTGCGGGACCACGTGGCCGGTCTCGCCGTCGAGGACGGTGTCGCGCAGTCCGGGCGCGTCGCTCACGATCGCGATCGTCCCCACCCTCTGGGCCTCGATCGACGAGAACCCCCAGCCCTCCTTGGGACTGGTGTAGCCGACCGCCCACGCGCTGCGCAGGAGCCGCCACTTGTCCTCCTCCCCGACCCAACCCGGAAACTCCACGCGCCCGGCGATCCCGCGCGCCCGTGCGTCCCGCTCCAGCGCCGCCCGGTGGTCGCCGTCGCCGGCGATCACGAGTCGCGCGCCGGGGAGCTCGGACTCGATTCGGGCGAAGGCCTCCAGCAGGAGCTCGACCCGCTTGTAGCGCTTGAGCCTCCCGAGGTAGACGAACAGCGGCTGGGAGTCCTTGGGGACGGCCAGGATCGCGTCTTCGTCCGGGATGGCGGGGATGCCGTTGTGGATCACGGTTATCCTGGCGCGATCGATCCCCCGGCGCTCGAGGTCGGCGGCGGTGGATGGCGAGACCGCGATGAACGGGCATCGGCGATAGACGGCGGCGATCGGCTGCTCGGATAGAAGGAGGTACGTCCCGAACAACGGGTTCGTCTCCTGGAAGATCGTCCTGCCGAAAAGGTGATGAACGAGCGCCACCACTGGCGGATCGACGTAGAGCGGCGTGTAGAACGGGACCTTGTTCATGTCGTCCACGACGACGTCGTATCCGTTCCGGGAGAGCGCCGCCCGCCACACGCGCGGGACCGAGAAGTTGAAGGTCGCCCGCGAGCCGCCGCGGCGGATCACGTTGATCCCATCCAGGCGCTCCTCCCGCGGCGCGTCCCGATGAGCGACGCACAGCAGGTCGACCCGGTGGCCGCGATCGGCCAATCGGCGGAAGGTCTCGCGCAGATGGATCTCGGCGCCGCCCGCCTCGGGATGCGTCCAGTCCTGCCAGTTGACGACGAGGATCTTCACGGTCGGTCGGCGGCCGGCCGCCGGGCCACCACGCCGATCGTGTGCGCGATCCAGCGCGCGGCGCGCGGGGCCAGGAGCCGGGCGCGGAGCCGCTCGCGGGCGTCCCTCAGCACCGGCGGAGCGGCGGGGCGCAGCGGCAGGTCGACCGAGCAGCGCTTCGCGCCCTCCCGCAGGAGGCGGTATGCGAGGCTCGGGACCATCGTGTCGCCGTAGGACTCGACGACCTCGAAGCCCGCCTGCCGCACCAGCTCCTCGAGCTCGTCGATCGAGTACTCGGTCTCCCAGCCCGCGAACCAGCGGTCCGCGCGGATGGCGACGCGCTTGATGGCCGTCCAGGGATGCCAGCGCTGCGGCACGTCGACGACCAGCAGTCCGCCCGGATTCGTCACGCGGAAGTTCTCCGCCAGGAACGCCGCAGGGTTTCCGAAGTGTTCGAGCACCCCCTGGTGGAACACCGCGTCGAACGCGCGGTCGGGAAACGGGAGGTGGAAGGCGTCCCCGGCCACGATCCCGCGGCCGACGAGCGCGGGGGCCGCGCGCGCCGTCAGCGCCAGCGCCTCGAAAGACGCGTCGAGGGCGACGGCCCGGTGGCCGCGGGCCGCCAGGGCGGCCGTGTCCCGGCCCGTCCCCGACCCGATCTCCAGCACACGCGCGGGCTCCACGCCCAGGTGGCGAACGAGAGCCTGGAGGACAGCGGGGCTCGAGGGATAGACCCCGTCCAGGTCCTCCTTCTTCTCCCAGAACCGGCTCCAGGTGTCCCGGCGCATCGTATCGTCCGGCCGCCTCGCGGTCACAACCCGCGCTCCAGCCGAAGGGCCTCGACCTCCGGCATGCCCGCGCGCCGGATCGACGATTGCGCGCCGGCGACGTCGTACGGGACCCGCAGGAGGCGCAGCTCCTCGCCATCGCGATCGAAGACCGCGCACGCGGCTCGTGGGTCGCCGTCTCGCGGCTGCCCGACGGCGCCCGGATTGGCAAGGTAGCGGCCCGGTCGATCGAGCGGGGCCGTGCCCGATGGGTCGCAGGGGAGACCCTCCACCACCCCGTCCTCGCCCATCCGCCACACGGCCGGCAGATGGGTGTGGCCGTAGAATCCCCAGCGGCCGGGAAGCGCCTCCAGCTCGCGCTCCGCGTCGTCGGCTCCGAGCACGTACGGGAAGGCCTCGGGGTCCGCGCAGCCGGCGTGAAGGAGGACGACGTCCTCGAGCTCGAGGACGGCGGGAAGGGCGCCCAGCCACTCGAGCGCTTCCCGTGACAACAGATCCGCCTGGCGCTCGATCGCCGCGCGGGCGTGCGGGTTGAAGCTCGCGCGGAGCGCGGCTTCGACGGCGGCGGCGTCGTGGTTACCCCGCACCGTCCCGGCACACCGCTCGCGCACGATCGCCACGCACTCCTCCGGATCCCCGCCGTACCCCACCACGTCGCCCAGGCACCAGATCTCCTCGATCCCCTCTTCCGCCAGCGTGGAAAGCACCGCGTTCAGGGCGTGCAGGTTGGCGTGCACGTCGGCCACGAGCCCGAAGCGCGAAGCGGTTCGGCCGATCACGAAGTGATCAGGTTCAGCTTGTGGGCGAGAGCGTCGAGGACGCCGTTGACGAATCTGGGCGAGTCGGCGCCTCCATAGCGCGAGGCGAGCGTGACCGCTTCATCGATCGCCACCTTCCAGGGCACGTCGTCCACGTGGAGGAGCTCCACGACGGCGATCCGCAGAATGTTGCGGTCGATGATCGCCATCCGCTCGAGGTCCCAGTTCTCCGCGGCGCCGGCGAGCGTAGCGTCGATCTCAGAGAGGTTGGCCGACAACGCGCCGATCAGCCGCTCGGCGTAGTCTCTGGTCTGGCTCGCGAGCTGGCGGCGGGCGAAGAAGTCGGCGGCCTCGGCCTCGAGGTCGCGCTCCCGTCCGCGGACTTCCCACGCGTAGAGGATCTGGAGCGTCCAGCGGCGGGCCTTGTGCCGCCGTCTCATGAAAGCCGGAAGCCGCGGACCGTCGACTTCCTGCCCTCACGCAGTCGATCGTAGAGCTCGGCCTGCTCCAGCGCCGCCCGGGCGGCCTCGCCGCCCTTGTCCCCTTGCCCCCGATCCGCGCGGGCCTTCGCCTGCTCGATGGTGTCGGTCGTCAGCACACCGAACGCCAGGGCGACGTTGATCTCCCCGGCCAGCTGCTGGAGTCCCCGCGCCGCCGCTCCGGCGACGACGTCGAAATGCGGCGTCTCTCCGCGGATGATCGCGCCCAGCGCCACCACCGCATCGACCTCGGGACCCACCGCGACCAGCTGGCGGCATGCCGGCGCCAGCTCGAACGCGCCTGCGACCTGGTACTCGTAGATGTCCGCTTCGGCGACGCCGGCGGCCAGGAGCGCGGCGCGCGCGCCGGCCGCCAGCTCCTGCGTGATCGTCTCGTTGTAACGCGCGATCACGAGCGCCACGCGGCGGTTCTTCCCGGAGACATCGTGCTGGGCCCTGATTCCCATGCGGCGCTTCCTCAGCGACCCGGCATCAGATCAGCGGCTCAGCGTGTGGCCGAGCTTGTCGCGCTTCGTCTCGAGGTAGCGCCGGTTGTGGGGCCCGGGCTCCATCTCGATCGGAACGTGCTCGGTTATGCTCAGGCCGTAGCCCTCGATCGCGGCACGCTTCTGGGGATTGTTCGTAAGCAGCCGCAGCGTCGTGAGCCCCAGGTCGACCAGGATCTGGCAGCCGATCCCGTAGTCGCGCGGATCGGGCCGGAATCCGAGATGCTCGTTGGCTTCGACCGTGTCCATCCCCTGATCCTGCAGCATGTAGGCCTTCATCTTGTTGACCAGGCCGATGCCCCGACCCTCCTGATGCATGTACAGGATTACGCCCTCCCCCTCCTCGGCCACCTGACGCATGGCGTGATGGAGCTGCGGCCCGCAGTCGCAGCGGAGACTCCCCAGCACGTCGCCGGTGAAGCACGAGGAGTGGACCCTCACGAGAACGTCCTGCTTCCCCGCGACCTCTCCCTTGACGAGGGCCACGTGGTGCTCGTCGTTGATCGTCGAGCCGTAGAGGATGAGCTGGAAATCGCCCCACTCGGTCGGCAGCGGGGTCTGCGCCTCGCGGACGACCAGGCGTTCCTTCGTGCGGCGGTACTTGATCAGATCCTCGATCGTGATGATCGGCAGGCCGTGACGCTGGGCGATCTCGATCAGCCGCGGGAGCCGCGCCATCGTGCCGTCGTCGTCCACCACCTCGCAGAGCACCCCGGCCGGCCCCAGCCCCGCCATCCTCGCCAGATCGACGGTCGCTTCCGTGTGCCCCGCCCGGCGCAGGACTCCCCCGTTCATGGCGAGTAGCGGAAAGACGTGGCCGGGCCGCGCCAGATCCGGGGGCCTCGTTTCCGGGTCGACCAGGGCGCGGATCGTGGTCGCCCGATCGGAGGCGCTGATCCCGGTCGTCGTGCCCGCGCGCGCATCGACCGAAACCGTGAACGCCGTCTCGTGAAGCGCGGTGTTCTCCAGGACCATCGGCGCCAGACGCAGCTCCACGGCGCGCTCCTTTGTGATCGGAGCGCAGATGAGGCCGCGTCCCTCCCGCGCCATGAAATTGATCGCCTCGGGACTGACCTTCTCGGCGGCCATGATGAAGTCGCCCTCGTTCTCGCGGTCCTCGTCGTCGACAACGATAAGGATGCGCCCGGCCCGAATGGCTTCGAGCGCCTCCTCGATGGGCGTGAACACGATCGGCTTGATCACGGTTCCGTTCTCCGTCAAGTCGTTTCCATTAAATGCTTTACATATCGAGCTATCAAGTCGTACTCGATATTCACCCCGGCACCCGGAGCGAGATCGGGGAAGGTCGTGGCCCGCCACGTGTGGGGCACGATCGAGAGCTCGACCCCATCGTGCGCGAGCCGGAATACCGTCAGGCTGACGCCGTTCACCGCGATCGAGCCGCGCGGCGCCGCGAGCTCGCGGCCGCTCGGCAGAGTCACGGCAATGTACCGGTTTTCCCCTTGTCGTTCCATCGCTTGCACGGTTCCCACGCAGTCCACGTGGCCCTGCACGAGGTGGCCTCCGAGCCGGTCTCCGACTGCCAGCGCACGTTCGAGGTGGACGCGCCTCCCCGGAGCCCAGGAGCCGAGCGTGGTGAGGGCCAACGTCTCCCGCACGGCCTCCACCGCGAACGACTCCGCGCCCGCCTCGACGACCGTCAGGCAGACACCGTCGACGGCCACCGACTCGCCCTGAGCCAGCGATCCCCCCCACGGCGCGGACAAAGTGAGCCGCCGGCCTTCGCCCAGCGGCTCCACCCCTGCGACGGTCCCGATCGTATCGATGATCCCGGTGAACATTGACCGGAAGCTAGCGATCCCCGCTGGGGTCCGCGATTCAGCGGACGCGGCCGCTCACCGAGGCATCGGAGCCGTGGCTCTCCCAGACGGGGTCTTCGAGCTCGACCGGCGTGCCGTTGGCGAGCACCAGCGGGAGCGCGTCGTCCGACGGCTCCCACACCGGCGCGACGAAGACGGTCCAGCGATCCGCCAGTCCGGCGGCGATGAGGCCCGCCGCGAGCGCCGGTCCGGGCTCGACGAGGGCGCCGGTCACCCCGCGGCGGGCGAGCGCCGCCGCCACTTCGCCGAGGTCCAGCCGGCCGGCGGGCGAGCCCACCCGCTCGACCTCGACGCCTTGCGACGCCAGGGCCCCTTCCCTTTCCCGGTCGGCGCGCTCCGCGCAGAGTACGAGGACGGGACCTTCGGCCACCGACGTCGCGAGGCGGGATCCGACAGGCAGCCGCAGCTCGGTGTCCAGGACCACCCGCAGCGGCTGGATCCGCGGCCACGGAGGATCTGCGTCACCCCCAAGCGCTCGAGGGGGCGGCCAGTCGCGGACGGTGAGGAGCGGGTCGTCGGCGAGCGCGGTGCCGATTCCGATCACGACCGCGGTGTGGCGCCGGCGGAGGCGATGGACGGCGCGTCGCGCATCTTCTCCGGTGATCCAGCGCGGCCCTCCCCAGCCGCGTGTCAGCCGGCCGTTCAGCGTGACCGCGCTCTTGAGATGCATGAGCGGCCTGCCCGTCCGGACGAAGTGGAGCCACGGCTCGATCAGGAGCCGGATCGCGCGCTCCCGCACGCCGCCGCGAACCTCGATCCCCGCTTCCCGGAGCCGCTGGGCTCCCCCCTTCCCGGTGTGGGGGTCCTCGACGCCGAAGACGACTTCTCGGATGCCCGCCGCGACGAGCGCGTCGACGCAGGGTGGCGTCCGTCCCTGCCGCGCGCACGGCTCGAGGGTGACGACGGCGACCGTCCCGCGCGGGTCGCGGCCCGCGGCGCGGACCGCGGCGAGCGCCTCGACCTCCGCGTGGTTCTCACCGGCCCGTAGATGGAAGCCCTCGCCGAGGACGCGGCCGTCCGGCGCGGCGATCACGCATCCGACCATGGGATTGGGCGCCGTAGCGCCCCCGCCGCGCTCCGCCAGCCCGACCGCGCGGTCCATGAGCGGCTCCAGCAGCGCGTCGTCGATCAAAGGCCGGCGCGGATCGCGAAGGTGGCGAACGCCCCGCCGTCGTAGACACCGCCCTCGATCGAGGCGGTCAGAAGGAGGAGCGAGAGATCGGTCCCGAGGTAGAACACGTGGTGCGTGCTGGCCGGATCGATCGAGCCGCGGATCTCGGTTCCCAAGGTCGAGAGCCCGGCCGGGATCACGTACGAGGCGTCGATCCGCGTGCGGTCGATCCCCGCTCCGGCGTACGGCGAGAGGAGCACGAGGTCCTTGGAGATGTCCGCGCGCAGGGACGTCACGGCCACGTCGCCGCGGAACGACACCTCGTCGGGCTCGCCGTAGACGATCTCTTCGGTCCACGCCTGCTCGAGCGCGACGCTCAAGGCCGGCGTCAGCGGCGTCTCCCCGAGGACCGCGACTCGCACGCCGATCCCGTAGAGCTTCGACGCGTCCTCGATCTCGTCGCGCGCGGTCAGGATGCCCACCCGCCCGAGGAGGTCGATCGAGCCCGCGCCACCGATCGGCCCATCCGATGCCAGGCCCGACGTCAGGCCCACCGCGAACCGCGCGCCCGCCGTCGGCAGCAGGAACTCGACCGTGCCGGATTCCCGCTGCGGATCCTCGATGTCGATGCGTGTGACCCCGATGCCGAGCGAGGCCAGGAAGGGGCCGAGGCCGCCGGTCGTGGCGGCCGGCGCGGTCATCGGGCTCCCTCCGGCCACGGACTGGCCGAGGCCCCGCGCCGCGTCCTCGACGGCGGCGCGGACGCGCTGCTCGGAGATCTCCTGCCCGCTCGCGACGCCGGCCAGCGAGACGATCCACGCAGCGAGCAGGGTCAGCGACCTCAATCCCATCTCACTCCCTCCCCCGTCACCGCCTCCCCGATCTCGACCGCGGGCGCGCCGGCATCGGCGCAGGCGTGTGCGATACGAGGCGCTTCGCGCCGATCGACGTACAGGCAGAAGCCGATCCCCATGTTGAAGACTCGAACCATCTCGTCGGGCGCGATGTTCCCTTCGCGTTCGAGAAACTCGAACAACGGCGGCGGGACCCACGCGTCACGGCGCAGGCGCACGCCGACGCCCGGCGTCAGGGGCCGCGCCAGGTTCCCCTCGAACCCGCCGCCGGTCACGTGCGCGCAGCCGTGAAGCGCGGGGTCGTCCAATAGCGGCAGCACGGCCGCCAGATACGAGCGGTGTACGGCGAGCAGCGCGTCGGCCCAGGTGCCCGCCCCCCACGGGACGGAATCGGTGATCGATCGCCCTCCGGCGAGAATGACCTTCCGCGCCAGCGTGTACCCGTTGGTGTGGAGGCCGCTCGAGGGCAGGCCGAGGACCACGTCGCCGGGCCCGACGGTCGCGCCCAGACGATCGAGCCGGGCGCGCGGCGCCACGCCCACGATGAACCCCGCCAGGTCATAGCCGTCGGCCTCGTAGACGTCCGGCATCTCCGCGGTCTCCCCGCCGAGGAGCGGGATGCCGTTCTCGCGGCAGCCGGCGGCGAAGCCTTCGACGAGCGCGAGCGCGACCGCCTCGTCGAGGCGCCCCGACGCGATGTAGTCGAGGAAGAAGAGCGGGCGCGCGCCCTGCGCCAGCAAGTCGTCGACGCAGTGGTTCACGAGGTCGCGCCCCAGCGTGTCGTGCCGGCCCGCCGCGCGGGCGACCAGCACCTTCGTCCCGACCCCGTCGGTGGACGCCACCAGCACCGGATCGGACTCGCGAACGCCGGCCAGCGCGAAGCAGCCGCCGAACCCGCCCACGCCCCCGACCACCCCGTCGGAAGGGGTCGCCCCGACGATCCGCTTCAGCTTCTCCTTGAAGCGATCGGCGGCATCGAGGTCCACGCCGGCGGCGCGGTAGGCGGACGCCGGATCGCGTGTCTCAGGCATTCAGCAGGATCGGCGCGTGCTCGAAATGGGTGAGCCGCTTGTACTCCTGGAACCGGTCCTCGATCTCGTGCGGGTCGAGATCCACGAGCTTCTCGGTCGAGAACGCCTCACAGCACAGCGACCCCATCGTCGACCCGTAGATCGTGGCGCGCCGCAGGGCCTCCGGCGAGCGATCGCCGCTCGCGGCGAGGTATCCGAGGAAACCGCCGGCGAAGGAATCTCCCGCACCCGTCGGATCGATGATCGAGTCGAGCGGCAGGCCGGGCACCGCGAAGATCCCCTCCCGCGAGAACGTGACCGCGCCGTCCTCGCCCTTCTTGACGACCAGCATCTCCGGTCCCAGCTCCAGGATCCGGGCCGCCGCCTTGCGGAGGACAGGCTCGCTCGCGAGCTGCCGCGCCTCGGAATCGTTGATGAGCAGGGCATCGACCCGGGCCAGCACCTCCCGCAGCTCCTCGGGCGTCCGCTCGATCCAGTAGTTCATCGTGTCCAGCGCCGTCATCTGGGGCCGCTCCACCTGGCCGAGAACGTCGAGCTGAAGGCGCGGATGGATATTGGCCAGGAACACGTTGGGGGTCTGCCGGAAGCGCTCCGGGATCTGCGGCTGGAAGCCCGCGAACGCGCCGAGGTGGGTGAACGTCGTCTCGCGGGCGTTGAAGTCGTACCCGTACTTGCCGCCCCAGCGAAACGTCTCGCCGTCGACGACCTGGAGCCCCGCGAGGTCGATGCCACGCGAGGACAGCAGCTCGAGGTGGCCGGCCGGAAAGTCCCGACCCACCACCCCCACGAGCTGCACTTCGGTGAAGTAGGAAGCCGCGAGGCCGAAGTACACAGCCGCGCCTCCGAGTGCCCCTTTTCGCTGCCCGAAGGGCGTCTCCACGTCGTCGAGGGCGACCGATCCGACTACCAGGATGGGCATGATCCGTCCTCCTACATCGTCTCGGGGGCTTCGACTCCCAGCAGGGCGAGCCCCTCGCGAAGCGCGTTCGCGCACGCGCGAGCGAGCGCCAACCGTGCGCGCGCCAGGTGCTCGTCGTCCACCAGGATCCGATGGTCGTGGTACCAAAGATGGGTCCGCCGCGCGAGTTCCTCCAGCGCGTCGGTCACGCGGTGCGGCTCGAGGGCGTCGGCGGCGTCGGCGACGACGTCGGGAAGATCGTCGAGCGCCCGGAGAAGGTCGATCTCGCGCTCGGCATTCAGCCGGTCGAGCGAGCCGGGAACGCCCGCCAGCGCGGGGTCCCACTCGGGGCGCTCGTTCCTCGTGAACACGCCGGCCAGCCGCGCGTGCGCGTACTGGACGTAGTAGACGGGGTTCTCGTCCGACTGCCGCCGGGCGAGATCGAGGTCGAACGTCATGTGCGTGTCGCCTTTCCGCATGAGCAGGAACCAGCGGGTGACGTCCACGCCCACGTCATCGAGGAGCTCGCGCAGCGTGACCATGCGGTTCTTGCGGGTCGAGAGCCGCACCTCCTCCCCGTCCTCGATCAGGCTGATCTGCTGATAGATGACCGTGCGCAGCCAGTCGGCCGGGTAGCCGAGGGCCGTGAGGCCCGCCTGCATGCGGACGGCGTAGCTATGATGGTCCGCGCCCCATATGTCGATCGCCTGATCGAACCCGCGCTCGTGCTTGTCGCGGTGGTACGCGAGGTCGGGGAGCAGGTACGTCGGGTGACCCGTGCTCTTGACCAGCACGCGGTCCTCGGTGTCGCCGTAGTCCGTCGCGCGGAGCCACGTCGCGCCGTCCTTCTCGTAGGCCGCCCCCAGAGCCTTGAGCTCCTCGAGCGTCTGCTCCGTTCGGCCGTCACGATACAGGGTGGACTCGTTGAACCAGACGTCGAAGGAGACGCGGAAGCGCTCCAGATCGGCGCGGATCCCGGCGCTGATCCGCTCGCCGGCGAACGATCGGAACTCCGCCAGGCATTCCTCGAGCGGGACGTCCCGGAATGCGTCCCCGTGCTCGACTGCGAACTCCCGCGCCAGATCGGCGATATACTCGCCCTGGTATCCCTCGTCGGGGAACGGGAAGTCCGGCTCCGTCATCTGCCGGTAGCGCGCGTGGACGGACGCGCCCAGGATGTCCATCTGGCGACCCGCGTCGTTGAAGTAGTACTCGCGGGTGACGTCCGCGCCCTGGCTGGCGAAAAGCGCCGCGATCCCGTCCCCGAGCGCCGCGTTCCGCGCGTGGCCGACGTGGAGCGGGCCGGTCGGATTCGAGCTCACGAACTCGACGTTGATCCGGCGGCCCGCGAGGCGGTCGGAGCGCATGTGGCCGTCCGGCTCTTCGATCAGCCGCCGGACGACGTCCTGGAGGTAGGGGCGAGCTAGGCGAAAGTTGAGGAATCCCGCCCCGGCGACCTCGGGCTCCTCCCACCGCGTCGAATCGAGCGAGAGCGCGTCGGCGAGCTCGGAGGCGATCTCCCGCGGCGCGCGCCGGAGCGGACGGGCGAGGGCGAGCGCCACGGGACTCGCCCAGTCGCCGCGGGCGCGGTCGTTGGGGCGCTCGACCGCTACCTCCTCGGCGGGCCAGCCCCGCTGCACGCAAAGGGCCGTCAGCCGCGAGCGAAGCTCGTCCCGCGGCCTCATCGCTTCTTCTTCTTCGATCCCCCGCGGGACTTCTTCGTCGCCACCGGCTTGGCCGCCGTCTTGTCGGCCGCCGACTCAGGACCGGCCGGCTTGGCATCCGCGGCGTCGCCCGGCGGAGCGGCCTTTTCTGTCTCGGCCTTGTGCTTCGAGCGGTACTCTTCGCTGCGGTAGTCGGTGATGTAGAAGCCCTCGCCCTTGAACAGGAACCCCGCCCCGCCCGAGATCTGGCGCTCGCCACGGCCGCCGCAGGTCGGGCATTTCCGCATCTTCACGCGGCTCGTCATCTTCTCGAAGTGCTCGAACTGCCGGTCGCAATCGCGACAGCGGTAAACGTACGTCGGCATCTGCCGATTCCTCCGGCGCTACCCGCCGATGCCGGCGGGATCGCTGTAGGTTCCGAACTCCGCCCGCAGGACGTCGGCGATCTCGCCCACGGTGGCGCCGGCGGCACAGGCGCCGCGAATGAGCGGGAGCAGGTTCTCGCTGCCGCGGGCGGCCTCCGCCAGACTCTCGAGCGACGCGTCGGTCCGGTCCGCATCGCGCCGCGCGCGCCAATCGGCGAGGCGCTCCTTCTGCCTCTCGGCGAGCGACTCGGTGTCGACGCGGGGGATCCGCGGCTCGAGGTCCTCCGCCTTCTGCCACCTGTTCACGCCAACCACGATCTCCTCGCCGCTCTCCACCTGGCGCTGGTGGGCGTAGGCCTCGCGCTCGATCTCGGCGCGGAAGAACCCCTGCTCGATGGCGGCGATCGCGCCGCCCATGTCGGCGATACGGTCGAGGTAGTCGCGGACGCGTCCCTCGAGGTCATCCGTAAGGCGCTCGACAAAGTACGAGCCCCCGAGGGGGTCGGCAGTATCCGCCACGCCGCTCTCGTGGGCGACGATCTGCTGCGTCCTCAGGGCGAGCTCGGCCGACTCCTCGCTCGGCAGCGCCAGCGCCTCGTCGTACCCGTTGGTGTGGAGGCTCTGGGTCCCGCCGAGCACCGCCGCCAGCGCCTGTAGCGTTACCCGCACGACGTTGTTGAGGGGCTGCTGCGCCGTGAGGGTCGCGCCGTCGGTCTGGGTGTGGAACCTCAGCCGCGCCGCTTCCGGATCGGCGACGCCGAACCGGTCGCGCACGAGGCCGGCCCAGATGCGCCGCGCGGCGCGGAACTTCGCTACCTCCTCGAAGAGATCGTTGTGGACGCCGAAGAAGAACGACAGCCGACCGACGAACTCGCTCGCCTCCAGACCCGCCGACAGCGCCGCCTCCACGTAGCAGATCGCATTCGCGAACGTGAACGCGACCTCCTGCGCGGCGGTGGCGCCCGCCTCGCGGATGTGGTAGCCGGAGATCGAGATCGGGTTCCAGCGCGGCATCTCGCGCGCGCACCACGCGAACGAGTCCACGACCAGCCGCAGGCTACCCGCCGGCGGATAGATGTACGTCCCGCGGGCGACGTATTCCTTGAGGATGTCGTTCTGAGTCGTCCCCCTGAGCGCGCGATGCGGCGTCCCCTGCTCCTCCGCGACCAGCGTGTAGAGCGAGAGGAGCGTCGTGGCCGTGGCATTGATGGTCATGGACGTCGACACGTCGGCCAGCGGAATCCCGGCGAACAGCCGGCGCATGTCGTCCAGCGTGTCGATCGCCACGCCGGTCCTCCCGACCTCTCCCTCGGCACGCTCGCTGTCGGAGTCGTATCCCATCTGGGTGGGCAGGTCGAACGCGGTCGACAGGCCGGTCTGGCCGTGGTCGAGGAGGAACCGGAAGCGTGCGTTCGTCTGCTCCGCGGTGCCGAACCCCGCGTACTGGCGCATAGTCCACAGGCGGCCGCGGTACATGTTGGGATAGATGCCGCGAGTGTACGGGAACTCGCCCGGCCAACCGGCGGCATCGGGATCCGCGTCGCCGGAGCCGTACGCCGGCTCGATCCCGAGACCGCTCGAGGTCTCGAACCTCGTGTCGCGCTCGGGGTTTCGCGCGAGATGGGGCTCCAGCGTGCGACGCTTCCAGGCGGCTTTGTCGGGCGACTCGGTCACGAGCCCTCCGGATCCACCACGCACAGCAGGGCATCCCGCTCCACCGCGTCTCCCGCCGAGACCGCCAGGCGCCGGACGACGCCGGCGATCGGCGCGCGTATCTCGTTTTCCATCTTCATCGCCTCGATGATCAGGATCCCCTGACCCTTCTCGACCGGATCGCCCTCCGCCACTTCGAGCACCAGCACGAGCCCCGGCATCGGAGCGCGCACGCTGGCCGCCGTCTCGGCACCCGCGGACGCGAGTACGAGCTCGGAGGCCCGATGGGCCGCATCGCTCTCGATGCGCAGCTCGTGCGTCCAGCCGTCCACCGAGAGCCCCCCCAGATCCGGCTCCCACCGGTAGCGGACCGGCCGCGCACCCGACCACGCGAGCCCCGGATCCGCGCCGGCCACGATCGGGAACGTCCATCGCTCCCCGCCGCGCTCGACCGCGGCCTCCCAACCGCCGCGAACCGAGCGCAGGACCACACGGTAGGGACCGCCGTCGCCGGGTGTCACCCAGAACAGGCGCCCGCCGGTCACGGGCTGTTCTCCCGGGAGAGCGAGGCCAGCGTCTCTACGTGCGCGGTTTGCGGGAAGAGGTCGAAGGCGCGGATCGACTCCAGCCGCCACGCGCTTCCCAGCCGGCGGACGTCCCGCGCCAGGGTGGTCGGGTCGCACGACACGTACACCAGGCGCCGCGCGCTGGAGCGGGAGATCGAGTCGAGCACCGCTGGCGCGCATCCCGATCGCGGCGGGTTGAGCACGACGCGGTCCGGCCGCGGCCGGCGCCAGTCCACGCGCTCGGCCGGCAGCTCGAGCACGTGCACGGGCTCGCCACTCGCCGCAGCCGCGTTCGCGCGCAGATCGGAGGCGGCGCCGCCATGGGCTTCGACCGCGGTGACCCGCACGCCGGCCCGCGCGAGACGGCACGTCAGCACGCCGATCCCCGCATACCCGTCGATCACTCGATCCCCCGGACGTGCGGCCAGCGCGTTCTCGACGCCGTCGTAGAGCTGCGCGGCGGCCACCGGATCGGCCTGCAGGAAGCTATCGAAGCCCACCCGGAGCCTCAACCCGCCGAACTCCATCCGCGATACGAGCCGCGGCGCACCGGCTGCAAGCGCGAACGGCGCCGCCGTACCTGCCCGGGCCCCCCAGGTCGTCGCGATCCCCGCGCGCTCCGCGCAGTGAGCGGCGAGCTCACGCGCGCGCTCCGCGGAATCGCAGAAGACTCCCGCCTGGGCGTCCTGGCCAGGGAGCGCGCGCACGGCGATGCGCGCCTCCTCCGGCGCGTCCCCGTCTGCCGGGGGTGCATTCGCGAGCGCCTCTCTCAGGCCGGCGAGGGCCGCGTTCCCGCGCTCCGCGAAGATCGGACACGCCTCTACGTCGACGATCCCGCCCGGGTCGTCGGCGGCATGGAATCCGAGCACGGTCGTGCCTTCCGATCGCCGCCACGTGAACGTCGCCCGGCGCCGGTAGTGCCACGGTTCGGCCGCCGGCTCGCAGGCCAGCGGCTCCGCGAGCGGCTTCCCCGCGATCCTCTCGAAGGCATCGGCGACCGCCCGGGCCTTGGACGCGAGCTGTGCGTCGCGATCGAGATGCTGCAGCTGGCAGCCACCGCAGATCCCGAACACCGGGCAGCCCGGCTCGACCCTGGCGTCGCCGGCGGCCAGGACTCCCTCGAGACGAGCGCGGGCGTACCGGGGATGCCGCTCGACGATCCGCGCGCGGACCCGCTCGCCGGGCGCGGTCCACGGAACGCACCCGACCAGGCCGTCCGCCCGGCCCACGCCGTCGCCACCGTAAGCGATCCGCTCGACCTCGAGCTCGACCGCGTCGCCCGCTACGGGACCAGCCAACTGTTCGCTCACTATAGCCCGATCCAGCGGGCCGCCGCGCGCCAGCGCGCCACGCCGCCGTCCCCCTCCCGAGCCTGTAGCGCGACCCCCGGCGGGCGCTCCGCCTCGAGCCAGGCGGCCAGCGCGGCGGCCAGCGGCTCCGACTCCCGGCGCATGGCGCTCTCGGCCTCGAGCACCTCGCTCGCGTGCTCCTCGAGCCAGCGCGTGTGGACCCGGCCATCGCGCACGGCCGGATTCGCGACGAGCGCGCGCTGGAAGCCGACGTTCGTCCGGATCCCTCCGATGTCCAGCTCGGCCAGAGCGCGCGCCATCCTCGCCAGCGCCTCCGCGCGGTCGCGGCCGTGGGCGACGACCTTGAGCAGGAGGGGGTCGTAGTGCTGCGTCACCTCGCTGCCGGCCGCGACCCCGCTGTCGACCCGGATTCCCGGTCCCGCCGGCTCGGCGCACGCGCGGATCCTGCCCGTCGACGGAACGAACCCCCGCGCGGGATCCTCGGCCGCGATCCGGCATTCGATCGCGTGGCCGGAGAGCCGAACTTCGTCCTGCTCGACCGGCAGGCCGCCCCCGGCCGCGATGGCGAGCTGGGCCCGCACGAGGTCGAGACCCGTCACCATCTCGGTGACGGGATGCTCCACCTGGAGCCGGGTGTTCATCTCCAGGAACCAGAAGGAATCGTCGGGCGCCAGCAGAAACTCGACCGTGCCCGCGCCGACGTACCCGACGGCCTCCGCGGCGCGGACGGCGACCGCCCCCATCCGCTCCCGTGTCTCGGCAACGAGGCCGGGCGCGGGACACTCCTCGAGCACCTTCTGGTGCCTGCGCTGGAGCGAGCACTCCCGCTCGCCGAGGTGGATCGCGCGGCCGGACTCGTCGGCGAGAATCTGGATCTCGACGTGCCGCGCCTCGAGGATGTACCGCTCGAGGTAGAGCGACGGATCGCCGAACGCGCCCTGCGCCTCCCGCGTCGCTGCGGCGAAGGCCCCCTCGAACTCCGCGGGCTCGCGCACCACGCGCATACCCTTTCCCCCGCCGCCCGCGGCCGCCTTGAGAAGGACGGGGAAGCCGGTCTCCGCGGCCGCCTCGAGGGCGGCCGCCGGCTCGCTCACCGGCTCCACGGTACCCGGCACGACGGGCACACCGGCGGCCTGCATGGTCCGCCGGGCCGCGGTCTTCTCGCCCATCGCGCGGATCGCCGCCGGCGGCGGCCCGATCCAGACGAGCCCGGCGCGCTCGACCGCCTCGGCGAAGCCCGCGTTCTCGGCGAGGAACCCGTACCCCGGATGCACCGAGCCCGCGTCCAGACGGCGTGCCGCGTCCAGGATGCGATCGGCTGCCAGATACGATTCGCGGGCCGGTCCCGGACCGATCTCCAGGGCGCGGTCGGCCGCCCGCACGTGGCACGCGTCGGCATCGGCGGTCGAGTAGACGGCCGCGGTCGGCAATCCCGCCTCCCGACAGGCCCGCAGGACACGGACCGCGATCTCCCCCCGGTTCGCGACCAGGACGCGGCCCAGCGACCTCACGTTGACACGCAACCTGATACGAGTCGAACTATCCTATTGCCCTGCAAAGGGATCAAAGGGGGATGTTGCCGTGCTTCCGCAGCGGGTTCGCGTCCCGCTTGGACGCCAGCGCGGACAGCCCCGCGATCAGCAGCGCGCGCGTGTCCGCGGGATCGACGACGGCGTCGACGTAGCCGCGCTCCGCCGCGACGTACGGGTTGGCGAACCGCTCGCGGAACTCCTCGGTCCGCTGCTCGAGGAGAGTGACGGGATCCTGGGCGGTCTCGATCTCGCGCTTCCACAGGATCTCGACGGCGCCCTTCGGCCCCATGACGGCGATCTCGGCCGAGGGCCACGCGAGGTTCAGATCCCCCCGGATGTGCTTCGACGACATCACGTCGTATGCGCCGCCGTACGCCTTTCGCAGGATCACGGTCAGCTTGGGGACGGTCGCCTCGCAGTACGCGTACAGGAGCTTGGCGCCGTGCTTGATGATCCCTCCCCACTCCTGCTCCGTCCCGGGCATGAAGCCCGGCACGTCCACGAACGTGACCAGCGGGATGTTGAACGCGTCGCAGAAGCGGACGAACCGGGCCGCCTTCAAGCTGGCGTCGATGTCCAGGACCCCCGCGAGGACGGCGGGCTGGTTGGCGAGAATCCCCGCGGTGCGGCCGTCGAGACGCGCGAACCCGACCACGATATTCGCCGCGTAATCGGGTTGGACCTCGAAGAACGATCCGCGGTCAACCACCTCGGCGACGATCTCGTGGACGTCGTACGGCTTGTTCGGGTTCTCGGGGACGACGTCACGGAGGCCCGGCGACCGGCGCTGCGGGTCGTCGGTGGATTCGACGAGCGGGGGGTCCTCCTGATTGTTCGCCGGCAGGTAGCCGATCAGCGTGCGGATGCCGGCGAAGCAGGCGGGCTCGTCGGGGAACGTGAGATGGCTCACGCCGCTCTTGCCGCCGTGCACCGCCGCGCCGCCCAGCTCCTCGAACGACACCTCCTCGTGCGTGACCGTCTTCACCACGTTCGGCCCGGTCACGAACATGTACGAGACCCCCTCGACCATGCAGACGAAATCGGTGATGGCGGGCGAGTACACGGCCCCGCCCGCGCACGGTCCCAGGACGGCGCTTATCTGCGGCACGACTCCGCTGGCGAGCGTGTTCCTCAGGAAGATCTCCGCGTATCCACCCAGTGAGGCGACTCCCTCCTGGATGCGCGCGCCCCCGGAGTCGTTCAGGCCGATCACCGGGTGCCCCGTCTTCAGCGCCAGATCGAGGACCTTGCAGATCTTCTCGGCATGCGCCTCCGAGAGCGATCCGCCGAACACGGTGAAGTCCTGGCTGAAGACCCACACCCGCCGGCCGTCGATGGTGCCGTGGCCGGTGACGACCCCGTCGCCGGGGATTCTCTGCGAGGACAGCCCGAATTCTTCGGTGCGGTGGGTGACGAACATGTCGAGCTCGAAGAACGAGCCCGGGTCGAGCAGGAGCTCGAGTCGTTCGCGCGCGCCGAGCTTTCCCTTGGCGTGCTGGGCGGCGAGCCGGGCGGCTCCGCCGCCCTCGCGCGCTTTCGCTTCGCGCGCGCGCAGCTCCTCGAGCCTGTCCACGGGCCCTACCAGTCCACCGCTACCGGCTCGCCGCGCTCGACCCGGTGCACGATGACCGCGCGCCGGATGCCCTGCGGGCCGAAGCGGAACAGCCCGGTCACTCCGTGGTACTCGCCGCTCTCCTGAGGCGCGCTCGACGGCCGCAGGCGCTCGAGCGCGATGCGCGCCGCGTCATAGCCCCAGCCGGGGATCAGGCTGGCCGGCGCCTCGCCGAAGCGCGCCTGGTAGCGCTCGGCGAAGGAGTCCCATTCGGTGATCCGTGGGTCGCGGCTGTAGGTGTCGGCGAAGTAGCCGCGCACGAAGCGCCGGCCCTGCCGGTAGAACTCGGCGTCGTTCCACGCGTCCGTTCCCAGCGGCAGGATGCCGCCGAGCTCGTAGAACGCCATCTGATTCAGGATCCTGAGGGCCTCGCTCGGGCTCTTGGTGGCGATGAAGAGCGCGTCGGCTCCGGAGCGGACGATCGCCCCCAGCTGGTCGGTATACTGGGTCGAGCCGCGCTCGTACTGGAAGCGGTAGACCACGCGCGCGCCGGAGGATTGGACTGCGGCGGCGAACGCGTCCGCCTGGATCCGTCCGTAGGCGTCGTCCACGGCCAGGATCGCGAAGCGGCGCCGTTCCAGGTTGGTTGCCGCGTATGTCCCGATCGTGTGGCCGATCGCGCCGTCCAGCGCGTTGACGGTGTACACGCGCGGATCGATTTCCAGGAGGCGCGCGTCGGTGGCGGTCGGGCTGACGAGCGGCACCCCCTCCTCCACCGCGAGCCGGGCGGCCGGCAGCGCGTACTCGCTGGTAAGCGGACCCAGGATCGCAGCCACGTGCTCGTTCCGAGCCAGCGTGCGGATCACCGCGGCCGTCGAGTCGGGATCGTTCTCGGCCGAGCGCGTCACGAGCGCGACCGGCGTCTGCCCCGTCCGGTTCACGTCCTCGAGCGCCAGTTCGACTCCACGCCGGATCTGCTCGGCGACTTCCGCGAAGCGCCCCTCGGTGGGCGCGATGAGGCCCAGGCTCGGGGCGATCGCCGCCGCCTGGCCGCCGGGGCCGATGAGCACACGCGCCTCGGCGATGATGGACGGCGGAAGCTCGGGAAACTCGGTGACGCGCGAGGCGATGTCGCTGGCCCGCGCCGCGTCTCCGGCCGCGTGCGCCCAGCGCGCGGACTGCAGGTAGAACGGGGCCACGAAGTTGCGCGTAGGAGTACGGCCCGCCGCGGCCTCGATCTCCGCCCGCGGCAGCCGGTTCAGCAGGTCCCGGAAGAGCGCCAGATAATCGTCCAGGAGCTCGCCGGAGACGCTCCGCCTCTCGAGCGCCGCCTGGAGCGCGGCCTCGTAGCGTGTCTGGTTGTAGAGGGAGTTCGCCAAAAGCAGGGTCGCGTGCTCGGCATGCGGGACGTCGGACGCCAGCCGCAGGTAGCGATCGAGCGCGGCCGCCGCCTCCTCGTCCCGCCCCAGCTGATAGGCGGCACGCCCCCGCCAGTACAGGGCGAGGCCGGCGTAGCGGCTCGACGGGTAGCGCTCGACGACGACCGTGAACTCGGAGAGCGCCCCTTCGTAGGTCCCTTGCTGGAAGAGCGCGAGCCCGCGCTCGTAGGCCGCCAGGGCGGTCGCCTGATCGGCGCGGCTGATGGACTCGCGGCCGAGCGGGGGCGGAAGCCTCTCGGCGGTTGCGCACGCCGCCAGCGACAGCGCCGCGCACAGGATAGCGGTTAGGAGACTTCGCACCGGGGTGGTACAGGTGGGAGAAGCATCACGCGCCGGCCGGATCGCGGCGCCGCCCTACTCTGCGGATTCGCGGTCTGCCGCTTCCTCCGCGGCCTCGCTGGACTTGCCGGCGCCGACTTCGACCTGCGCCTCCGCCATCGCGTCGGCCATCTGGGTCGGCTGCTCTTCCCGCGCAACGTCGCCATCCATGGACTCCGCGGGCTCGATCGGCTCTTCCTCTCCGCGCTCGCGGTGGCTCGGAATGTCGATCACGGAGAGCACGATTCGCCGGCTGTCGGGGTCCGACTCGATGACCTTGAGGACCAGCAGGTCTCCTTCGCGGAACTTGTCGGCGGGATTCTCGAGGTTGCGGTACCCGAGCTGCGAGATCGGCACGAACCCTTCGACGTCGCCGCCCAGATCTACGACCACGCCCTTGTCCAGGAGCCGCACGACTTTGCCTTCGGACTCCACGCCGACCGAGTACTTCTGCCCCAGGTCCTGCCACGGGTTCTCCTGGAGGTCCTTGATCGATAGCGAGATCCGCTTGTTCTCCGTGTCGATGTTGAGGACCTGGACCTTAACGGTCTCGCCCTTGCGCACTACTTCCGACGGGTGGTGTATGCGGCGCGTCCACGACATGTCGCTGATGTGCACGAGGCCGTCGATCCCCTCTTCGATCTCCACGAAGGCGCCGAACGACGTCAGGTTCCTCACCTTCCCGGCGATGACGGTGCCCGGCGGATACTTCTCGGCCAGGCCGTCCCAGGGATCTTCCTCGATCTGCTTCATGCCGAGGGAGATCTTCTCCTCCTCTTCGTTCACGTTGAGGACGACCGCTTCGATGATGTCGCCGATGGAGACGACCTTGGAGGGGTGCTTGATGTGCCGCGTCCACGACATCTCGGAGATGTGGACCAGCCCCTCGACGCCCTTCTCCAGCTCGACGAACGCGCCGTAGTTGGTGATCGAGACGACCTTCCCCTGGATCCGGGACCCCACCGGGAACTTCTGGGATACGTCTTCCCACGGGTAGGGCTGGAGCTGCTTCAGGCCGAGCGATATGCGGTTGTTCTGCAGGTCGAGGTCGAGGATCTTGATCTCCAGCTCGTCGCCGATCGTCACGAGCTCGGAGGGATGGCCGACCCGGCCCCACGACATGTCGGTGATGTGCAAGAGCCCGTCGGCGCCGCCCAGATCGATGAACGCGCCGAAGTCGGTGATGTTCTTGACGACTCCCTTGCGGACCTGTCCCACGGCGATCTCCTCGAGGAGCTTGCCCCGCTTCTGCTCGCGGATCTGCTCGAGGATCATCCGGCGGCTGACCACGATGTTCCGCCGGCGCTTGTTGAGCTTGATGATCTTGAACTCCATCGTCTGGCCGATCAACGCGTCGATGTCGGGTACGCGCCGCAGTGCGATCTGGGAGCCCGGCAGGAAGGCGTCCACGCCGAACAGGTCGACGATCACGCCGCCCTTGATCTTCCGCGCCAGTCTCCCCTGGACGATCGTCCCGTTGTCGTAAGCGATCCGGATCTTGTCCCAGACCTTGAAGAAGTCGGCCTTCTTCTTGGACAGGACGACCCGCCCCTCGGCGTCCTCGAGGTTCTCGAGGAACACGTCGACCTCGGCGCCGACCTCCAGCGAATCCGTGGGCTTGAATTCGTCGAGCGGGACGGCGCCCTCGCTCTTGAAGCCCACGTCGAGCACGACGACGTTCTCGTCCACGCGCAGGATGTGCCCCGTGACGATCTGGCCTTCCTGGATGTCCTGGATGGACTCCTCGTACATGCCGAGGAGCTCCTCGTATTCGTCGATCGAATACTCGTCCTCGTCGAAGAGGTCGGGACGGAGGTTGTTTCGGCCTTGGTTGTTCGGGGATCGTTTCTGAAGCGTGGGGGTCGCCTCCGCCTCGGTCTCCGCCGGGGTCGGGGCGGTAATCTTGTCGTCGGTCATCTAGTTGGGGTCCAATAGGTTGCAGGCCAAAAGGAGGCCTCGGCCGCATGCGGCGCGGCTGGCGACCTCACGGAGTATATCGAGAACTCTAAACCTACTCGGGACAGGCAGATAGTGTCAAGTGCGACCGATCCGATCCTGGGCCGCGCGCACTACCCGGGCCACCTGGCTGTCGAAGTCGAGCCCGCTCGTGTCGATGTGCAGCGCGTCCTCGGCCGCCCGGAGAGGAGCCACGGAGCGTTCCCGGTCGCGGCGGTCCCGCTCGGCGAGACTTTGGGCGTAGCTCGCCAGCGCCACCGGATCGGCCGCCCGGGCGGGCTCGGCCTCCGCCACCCGGCGCCGGGCGCGCTCCTCGAGCGACGCGTCGAGGAACACCTTGAGGAACGCGTCCGGAAAGACCACCGTTCCGATGTCCCGCCCATCGATCACCGCGGTTCCTTCCCCCACCTGAACCCGGAGACCGGCATTCACGATCTCCCGGAGAGCCGGATCGTCCGCCACGCGCGACACGATGGACGTCACGGCGGGAGTCCGGATCTCTACCGATACGTCCTCGCCCCCGAGGCGGATGCGCGGCGTCCCTCCCACGATCTCCTGCTCGATGGCGGCGCGTTCCAGAGCTTGCCGCAACCGGGCACGGTCCGCCTCGTCCGCGAGGTCGAGCGCGAGGCGGAGGGCCAGGAGAGCGGCGACCCGGTAGAACGCGCCGCTGTCCACGTAGCGCCAGCCGAGGCGGCGGGCGACCTCGCGCGCGGTGGTCGACTTTCCCGTCCCCGCCGGGCCGTCGATGGCGATGACGCGCGCCAAGAAGGGAAGCCGCGAGCTCACCGCCCGCCCAGGAGCAGGACCGCGTTCAGGTACAGCTTCTTGAGCCCGTACGTGATGCCGCGGAACGCCGGATCGTTGGCGAAGGCGACGACGGTTCCGTCGCCCAGCTCGAGCGCCACCGCATAGGGCCGGCCTCCGAGCCGCTCCCGCGCATCTTCGGGCATGTATCCCGCGCGCGGCGGCTCGTCCGCGAACACCCAGGCGTTTCCCTCCTCGGCGAGCGCGAGCTCGAGGGGCTCGATCGCGAGCACGGTAGCACGCCCGTCGGCGTATCCGTAGCCCAGAGCCGCGGTCGTGTCCACCGCCGCAGCCAGCAGGGTGCCCGGGATCCGCGAGCGGAGCCGGTCCCTCTCGCGCGCCGCCTGCGGCGCCCGGCGGTCGGCATCGTCCGGCGGCGCAGGGTCCGGCGCGAGCTCGAGCCCCCCCATTCCGATGGCCGAATCGGCGAGCCACGCAGCGGCCGCGCCGATCGCGACGAGCGTGCCGCCTTCCCGGACCCATCGCTCCAGGCGCCGCGCGCCCTCCGGGCCCAGGGCCGCGTCGTAGGACGCCGGCCCCTCGGCGTCCGGAAGCAGGATCGCGCTGTAGAGCGACAGATCGATCGGTGCACGCCCGAGCCCGGCCAGGGAGTCCGTGTCGCCGCCGGCGGCGGACGCGAGGTCGCCGAGCCGCACGATGTCCATGGGAAGTTCCGCCTCGGCGCCGAAGAGCTGCCATGCGCTCCCCACAGACGCCGGCTGGGTGCCGGGCCCCGCCGCGATCGCGATGCGGGGCTCGACGAGGGGGCGGGCTCGATCGGACCCCAGGTCGATCCCCTCCTCGCTTTCGAACGAGCGTAAAGGGATGGGGCGTGCGCCGGATTCGGAGATCCGGGCCGCCAGCGACGCGAGATCCTCCGCCTGAGCTCCGGGTCGCGGCTCCGCCGCCACCACGAACGATCCCCGGGGAAAGCGCCTGCCTTCCGCCGTGAACGGGCGTTCCGCCACGCGGACACGCACGCCGCTGGCCGCCAACCTCCCGGCGGCCACGACGTCGGCCAGCTCCTCGTAGGGCCATGCCAGCGCGACCGCCTCCGGCGGGACCGGCTGCGACACGCCGGGCCCGGAGGCGACCCACGAGTCGCGGCGGGCCTCGGGCATGGCAGCGACGCGCCAGGCGTCGACGTCGTAGAGAAACGGGATCGACCACCCGGTGATGTCGTAGAACAGCGAAGTGTCGGGAAGCGCCGCCGTCGGCTCCAGCAGGGCCGCGGCGTAGCGCCCCAGGGGCTGGTCCGCGGCGATCAGGAGCGCCCCTGCCGCGAGCGAGTCGGCTGGCGCGGTCCCCGCGAACGGCTCGAGCGCGAGCCCGCGCGCGGTGGCCGCCAGCGTGTCGACCCGGATTCCCTGGCGGACGAGGAGCTCGGCCAGCGCGGCCTCGGCTCCGTCGGGTCCGGAGACGGCCCATGCCGCCGGCGCGCCCGGCGCCACGCGGTCGGGCGAGCGCCAGAAGGCGTCGAAGTCGGCGAGGCGCCGCTCCCGGTTTTCGACGGCGGTGGCGATCGTCACCAGCGCCGCGGTGAGGTGGCGCGACACGCGGTCGGTGAGCGTCAGCATGCGATCGCCTGGGCGCTCCAGTACGACCCCCGCCTCCCCGCCGCCCGCCTGTTCGTACGTCATCCCCGTGGCGCCGAGAAAGCTCGGCCACGAGTCGCCGTACCCGGGGTAGTAGAGATCGAAGTCCTCGCCGGTGAAGTACGCCCAGCCACGCGCGTCGAACGCCGCCGCGTTGGCCTCGCCGAAGATCCGCGCCCACTCCCCCGTGCTGGCCGGGTAGTACCCGTGGATGGGCGGCGCGGCCGGAAAGAAGAAGTAGGTCGACCCCGCGTCCATCTCATGGAAGTCGACGTGCACGTGCGGCATCGTAGCGAGGTAGGCGGCGAGACGCGCGCGGGTCTCGGGCTGCACTCCCCACGCCCAGTCGCGGTTCAGGTCCGCATACCAGTGGTTGGTGCGACCCGACGGCCACGGCGGGCGATGCTCGCGAGCTTCGGGGTCGGGATCGGGGACCGGCCCGGCGACCGACCGGAACCACGCGGCGAAGCGCTCGTGACCGTCCGGGTTGAGCAGCGGGTCGACGATCACCACCGCCCGCTCGAGCCATCCGGCGACCTCCGCGTCCCGCGACGCCGCCAGGTGGTAGACGAGCTCGAGCGCGGCCTCCGTCGACGACGCCTCGTCGCCGTGGACCCCGAACGAGAGCCAGACGAAGATCGGCCTTCCTGCCAGGGGGGCCGGGGCTCCTTCGACGGCCCCGCGGTTCGCCGACCGAAGGGAGTCGAGACGCGCGAGGTTGTCCGGCGCGGAGATCCAGGCGAGCCAGAGATCCCGCCCCTCGACGGATCGCCCGTAGCTCTCCAGCCGGACCCGCTCCGAGGCGGTGTCGAGTCTCCGAAGAACGCCCTCGACCTCGGCGTGAAGCGAGAATGCCGTGCCGGTCTCGAACCCCCGCGACTCGGCGACCGTGGGCACCTCCGGAGCGTACGGTCCCGGACCCGGAACGAACGGCTCCTGCGCGCCGAGGACGCCGGCCGCCGAGAGGAGCGCGCCGCAGCCCAGGAGGACGGGCCGCGGCGTCACGAGCCCTACGCGCAAGGCCGCGGCGACGGACTCATATCCACCTCCGCCTGCGGAAGTAGATCAGCATGCCTCCGGTGACCGCCAGCATGATCCCCCAGAGGATGAAATAGCCGTAGCGCCAGTGGAGCTCGGGCATGTAGTCGAAGTTCATCCCGTACACGCCCACGATGAAGGTCAATGGCAGGATGATGGTCGCGAATATCGTCAGCACCTTCATGACCTCGTTCAACCGGTGGCTGATCATCGATATGTGGGCGTCCAGCGTGCCGCTGAGGACGTCACGATACGAGTCGGCCACCTCGGCCAGCCGATAGGTCGAGTCGTAGAGGTCGCGGTAGAACACGACGGTCTGAGGAGTGATCTCCTCGAACTCGTTGCGCGCGATCCGGCCGAAGAGCTCGCGGTGCGGAGTCAGCGCTCGCTTGATCTCCATCACCCTGCGCTTGAGGCCCAGGATCGCGTCCAGGGTGTTTTCGTCGTCGGCGGTGAAGATCTGTTCTTCGACGACTTCGATTTCCTGCTCGATCCTCTCGAGCACCGGGAAGTAGAACTCGATCAGATGGTCCAGGATCTCGTACAGCAGATAGTCCACGCCGCGGAAGAGATCGCCCTTTTCGTCGTGGGCGTACTTGGTCAGCACGGCCGCCACGCTGCGCATCGGCCGGCGGTGGTACGTGATCAGGTAGTTGGGGCCCAGAAACGCGGCCAGCTTGATCGTCTCGAAGCGCTCGCCAGGAGGGTCGAGATCCACGCCGCGAAAGATGAGGAACAGGTACGGCCCGAAGTCTTCGATCTTCGGCTGGTGCTCGGGCGTGAGGCAGTCCTCGATGGCCAGCGGATGGAAGGCGAACGGGTCCTCGAGGAGCCGGAGCTCGTCTGCGGTCGGCGCCTCCAGGTCGATCCAGAGGGTGGCCGCGGAGTCGCGGGTCCAGCCGGAAGCCGCCAGGTCCGGATGGCCTCGAGCCGGGGAGCCCGGATCGAATCGCGTGACCGTGATCAAGGCACGGCGGGTCGCCCGCTCAGGGAGTGCAGTCCACGCACCGGAAGGCGGTCGGCAGCTCCTCCAGTCGCGCGCGCGGGATCGGCTTCCCGCACACCTGGCAGTACCCGTATTCCTTCTGATCGATGAGGCCCAGGGCCGCCTGGATCTTCCTCAGCTCCTCGGTCTCGCGGTCCTCGAGCCGGATCAGGATGTCGCGGTCCTTCTCCTCCTGCGCCCACTCCTCGAGCTCGCGGGGGGTCTCCTCGAGTCCCCGCAGCTCGTCGCGCAGCTCGTCCAGCCGGCGTGTTATCTGCTGGCGCTGATCGAGGAGCTTCTGGCGGAAGTGGTCGAAGAAGGCGGCGTCCCTGCCCGGCGCGCGCTTGGTCGCCCTCGCCTTGGCCGGCCGGATCGCGGCGCTGCGGGTCGCCCGGCGGGCCGTCGTCTTCGCGCTCTTGCGGGCCGGCGTCCGCTTCGCGGCAGCCTTCTTCTTCCCCGCCGGCTTGCGCGCGGCACCGCGAGCGGCCTTCCTGACGGGCGCCTTTCCGCGGGCCGCCTTCTTGCCGGGGGCCTTCTTCTTGCCCGAGGCCTTCTTTCGAGCCGACTTCTTCGCGGACTTCGCGGCGGCTTTCTTCCGAGAGCCCTTCCTGGCGGCCTTGGTCGACTTCCGGGACGCTCCGGAGCCCTTCTTCTTCTGCGCCATGTCCGACTCCCGGGTGGAGAAAGGTGGAAAAACGGGGCCGCTATGATAGCGGCAGCTATCGGGTGCCGCAAGGAGACGCGCGTGGCATCCGGCCCCAGAGCCGGGGGACTACGGCAGCAGGGTCCTCAGCCGCGTGAGCCAGCGGCGCCAGCCCGGCGTGTCGCGGCTTCCCGCCGACCCACCCTCCATGATCGCCGCGGCATCCCTCCCCACGAGGACGGTCACGTCGAGGTAGAGCGAGGTGTCGACCTCCGAGCGGACCGGGACTCCGCGCAGGGCGGCCGCCACCTCGAGCGCCCGCTCGCGCGCACCGACGCGGTCGATCACCACCGTGCGCGGCTCGTCGGACACCTCGGCGTTGCCGAAGTCGACCACGTCGAACCCCGCATCGCGCAGGTACTCGGTGACCTGGGCGGCGGCCCCCGGGATCCCCGAGCCGTTCCGCACCTGGACCCGGATCCTGGCGCGCTCGAGCGAGGGTCGAGACACCGAGTCGGCGGGCTCCGCCACCGGCGCTCTCCTCTCTGCGTCGTTGCCACCGACGTGGCGCATCCATGTCGAGGCGGCGAAGGCCCCGAGGACGAGCGCGAAGACGACGATCGCCCCGGTCTCGAGGCAACCGGTCCGCGAGCCGCGGCCGCGCGTGGAGGCCTTGCGCGCCGTCACTCCCGCTCCGGCCTCTCCACCCACGCGTTCCACGTGCGGATCGAATCCGGGTGGATCGGTCGATTCCCGTCGATCGCGCGCCGGAGCCGGAGGGCGAGCACCTCGAACGCCACGGCGGCGAGGGATTCGGAGCCGGAAGCGGCTCGCTCCAACAGGCGGTCCGTCTGGAGGGCTGCGGCGAACGCCCGCGTCGGCTCGCAGAAGTCGGCCACGTACAGGGCGCGTCCCACCGCGCCCCAGTCGGGATGTCCCGTCGGATGATGCCGCACCGCGAGCAGGACCTCGGGGTCGGCCTCGCCCGTCGCCGTCGGAGCCCATGCGGCGGCCGCCTGCGCGTGGAGGAGCACCGGCGCGTGGCGGAACGCCCACGGATCGGGCTCCTCTCCCGCCGACCGGATGACGGCCACGGATTGCTCGACGGTCGCGTTCCGCCAGGCATCGTGGAGCCACGCGGCCCTTCGCGCCGCCGCGCGCCTGTCCGGTGTCCAGGCGCCCGCGATCTTCCCGATGGCGCCGGCCACGGACTCCACATGGGCCATGCGCCGGGCGGTGAGTCGCGGCGCGACCACGGCCCGTAGCGCGTCCGGCGTCAGTCCGCTCCCTGCCGCACGTACGGCTGCACGATCGAGCCGTGCGGGATCGTCGTGTGCGCGATCAGGTTCCATCCCTTGAGCTCCACGCCCCGGCCGAGATGCGCGTTCGCGATCCGCGTGAAGGGGCCGATCACCGACTCGCGCCCCACGCTCGAGACGCCTTCGATGATGACCCCGGGGTAGATCACCGTGTCGGGACCGATCTGGACGTCGGCGTCGATCAGCGTAGTGTCGGGGGAAACGAAGGTGACACCCTCCCGCATGAGCCGGCGGCGGATCCGGTCGCGCAGCACCGCCTCCGCCTCGGCGAGCTGGGCCCGATCGTTGACGCCCATGAGCTCCTGAGGGTCGGCCAGGAGCACCGAGCGCGCCGGGGTCCCCGCCTCGGCCAGCATCTCCATGACGTCGGTCAGGTACAGCTCGCCCTGCGCGTTGTCGGCCGAGAGCCGATCGAGGAGCGCACCCACCGTGCGCCACGCGAAGCAGTAGACGCCGGTGTTGATCAGGCGGATCCGCCGCGTCGGCTCGTCGGCGTCCTTCTGCTCGACGATCCGCAGCACCCCGCCCTCGGCGTCGAGCACCACGCGCCCGTAGCCGGTGGGGTCGGGTAGCTCGGCCACGAGGAGCGTGGCACTCGCCTCATGCTCGCGGTGGACCTTGACCACCTCGTGGAGCGTCTCCCGCGTGAGGAGCGGCGTGTCGGCGCATACGACGAGCACGTCGCCGTCGAACCCCTCGAGCGCCGCCGATGCGCACTGGAGCGCGTGCCCGGTTCCCCGCTGGTCCTCCTGCACGGCGAACTCGATCGCCGGCAGGCCGCTGAGGGCGTCTTTGACTTGCTCCCGCTGAAAGCCGACGACGCACACGACCCGATCGGCCCCGACCTCCTGCACGGCGAGGAGCACGTGGCGGATCATCTGCCGGCCGGCCAGGGGGTGGAGGATCTTGATGAGCGCGGACTTCATCCGCGTCCCCTGCCCCGCCGCCAGGATCACCGCGGCGAGGGGCGCCGTTCGCTCAGCGCTCATGGGGCTCCAGGACGACGTTGTCGATGAGCCGCGTCCCGCCCACCCGCGCAGCGACGGCGGCCACGGCGGGACCCGAGATTCGCCGAAGCGGGCGGAACGAGTCGCGCTCGACGATCGCCACGTAGTCGACGGCGATCGCCGGATGCCGCGAGAGCTCCTCCCGCATCGCGTCCAGCAGGCGGTCGGCATCGTCGACCCCGTCCCTGGCGAGCGAGTCCGCCCGGTCGAGCGCGGCGTGGAGCGCCAGCGCCTCGCGCCGGTCGGCGGCGCTCAGGAACGCGTTCCTGCTCGAGAGCGCGAGCCCGTCCGGCTCGCGCACGGTGGGGCCCACGACGATCTCGATCGGGAAGTCGAGGTCGGCGACCATGCGCCGGATCGCGGCGGCCTGCTGCGCGTCCTTCTGGCCGAAGACTGCGACGTCGGGCTCGACCACGTGGAAGAGCTTGGCCACGATCGTCAGCACACCGTCGAAGTGGCCGGGCCTGTGCGCGCCCTCGAAGTCATCGGTGATCCCGCGCATCGTGACCGTGGTCAGGAGCGGCTCCGGGTACATGGTCCGGGTGTCCGGCGCGAAGACGATCGCCGCGCCGCGGCCCGCTAGCAGCCGCACGTCCCGCTCCAGGTCGCGCGGATAGCGGTCAAAATCCTCGCCTGGTCCGAACTGGGTCGGGTTCACGAAGACCGAGACGGTCACCACCTCGGCGCGCTCCCGCGCCAGATCCACCAGCGAGAGATGCCCTTCGTGCAAGGCGCCCATGGTGGGGACGAGCGCGACCCGCCGGCCCGGCCGGAGCCGTCCGATGGCGCCCCGGCACTCCTCCATCGTGGTCGCGACGAGGACGCTCACGGGTGCGGCGCTGCGAATGGGCGCCGGCAAGCGTGTTCGTGGGTGCACCCTCTAGGATCTCTCACGGGTAGGACTCCTCCTCGCCGGGAAACGATCCGTCCCGCACCTCAGCGGCGAAACGCGTGAGGGCGTCGCGGACGATCCGGTCGAGGTCCGCGTAGCGCCGCACGAAGCGCGGCCGGAAGTCGGGGGTGAGTCCGAGGAGGTCCGGCGTGACCAGCACCTGGCCGTCCGTGCCAGGCCCGGCGCCGATCCCGATCGTCGGGATCTCGAGCTCCGCGCTCACCTCGGCCGCCAGCGCACGCGGGATCTTCTCGAGGACGAGCGAGAAGCAGCCCGCCCGCTCGAGCGCGCGGGCGTCCGACCGCAGGCGATCGGCTTCGCCGGCTTCGGACGCGCGCAGGCCGTAGCCGCCGAAGGCGTGCACGGACTGGGGCGTGAGGCCGAGGTGGCCCATGACGGGGATCCCGCATCCCACGAGGCGCTCGATCGTCTCGGCCAGTGCCGCGCCGCCCTCGACCTTCACGGCCTGGGCGTCGGTCTCCTTCATCACGCGGCCCGCGTTCCTCAGCGTGTCCTCGGGGCTCACCTGGAAGCTGAGAAACGGCATGTCGACGATCAGGAACCGGTCGGGTGCCCCCCGGCGGACCGCGCGCGCGTGGTAGATCATGTCGTCGAGCGTCACGGGGAGCGTCGTCCGGTGGCCGGCGAACACCTGGCCCGCGGAATCCCCCACCAGGATCGCGTCGATCCCGGCCTCGTCGAGGTAGCGCGCCAGCATCCAGTCGTAGGCCGTCAGTACGACGATCTTCCGCCCTTCGGCCTTCATGCGGCGAAACGTCCGCGTCGTGACAGGCTTGCTCATGCGGCCACCGGCGCCGGGAGCCACGTCTCGGGCGCTCCGGCCGCCCGGCAGAGCTCGACGAAGAACGGCCGCGCGGCGAGACGCGGGTGCGGAACGGTCAGGCCCGGCTCGTCGATCGAGAGCCCGGCGTACAGGAGGATGTCGACATCGATCGTGCGCGGGCCTCGCCGCGGCCCCGCGGAACGGTCGCGGCCCATTGCGCGCTCGACGCCGAGGCAAGCGTCCAGCAGCCCATGCGGTGAGAGATGCGTGTCGACGCTCAGCACCTGGTTGAGGAATTGCGGTTGGTCGGTGACGTCGACCGGATCGGTCTCGATCACGGGGGAAAAAGCAGCCAGGCGGATGCCACCGCGCGCGATCAGGGCGGAGCGCGCCGCGCCCAGCATCTCGACCCTGTCCCCGAGGTTGGATCCCAGGCTGAGGAAGGCGCGTCGCATCACGGCCGTTCGATCTCGATCTCGACCTTGGCCACCGGCCCCGGCAGGACCGCCTTGGGCTTCCGGCAGCGGACCCGCACGCCCTCGACGCCCTTCAGCGCGAGGAGCCTCCCGGCGACCCGCTCGGCGATCGCCTCGAGCAGGTGCGGCGCGCCTTCGGCCCGGTCCTCCACGGCCTCGGCCACCGCCCGGTAGAGGAGCCGATAGTCGAGCGAGTCGTCGAGGCGGTCCGACCGCCCCGCCGGCGCGAGGTCGGCCCGCACCTCGACGTCCAGCTCGAGGGGCTGCGGCGTCGTGCGCTCGTGCGGCAGGTCGCCGATCAGGGTGAAGAACTCGAGTCCTTCCAGCGTGATCGTGTCAGACACGCGATCACCTTCTCAGCGGACGAACAGGATGCGCACCATTTTCTCGCTCCCGGCCGACTCGAGCCGCGCGAGATAGACGCCGCTCGGCACGGTTGCGCCGGCGTCGGAGGCCCCGTCCCACGTGACGGCCTGCTCCCCGGCGATCACGTCGCCGTCGACGAGCGTCCGGACGCGGCGACCGAGAACGTCGTAGACGACGAGCGACGCTCGCGCCGGTCCGGAAGCCGGCTCCGGAACGGCGAAGCGGATCGTGGTCTGCTCGCCCAGCCGGAACGGGTTCGGGAAGTTCTGCTCCAGCGCCAGCTCGGTGGGCGGCGGCGGCGGCGGGGGCGGCTCGGTACCCAGCACGCGGACGAAGTACGCCTCGCGCGCCGCCTCCGCGTTGGCCTGGAGCGCGGCCTGGTTTTCGCCCGCGACCAGGGCGACCGCGACGGTGTCGCTGGCGCCCGCCGCGAGCGCCAGCGGCCCCACGCCGATGATCTGATAGAGATCCTGGGGATTCGATTCCGACGTGTTCGTCTGCCCGCTGGAGAGCGCGTTCCACTTCTCCGTGTCCGAGAACTCCCCGATGTCGGGCGCCTGGGCCACGGCCGGCGCGCGGTTCCCGGGCGCGGGCGGATTCCCCACCGAGCTCTCGATCACGTCCTCGCGGCGGAGCACCGCGTACGTCACCTGGCCGAGCGCGACGTCGTCGAGCAAGACGACGCCCAGCGCGGGTTGACCCGCGATCTCGCCCGCGACGAACCCCAACCTGCGCGAGGGGTCCCAGCCGGCAGTCTCCTGTGGGTCGCCGCCCGATCCCGGCAGATCCCAATCGGCGAACAGGCCGAGTCGGAGCCCGGTCAACGACTGGGCCGACGTGTTTCTGATCACGTATTGAAGCAGGACGAAGGCGTCGTCGCCGGCGTCGTCGAACGCGAACGATCGCTGGACGACCTCCAGCCCGAGCGGCGAGAGCGCGCGGCGGTCGTCGTAGGCCGCCTCGATCACCTGTCCGCCCGCCGCTTCGCCGACCTCGATCGGGGCGCCGAATAGGGGGATCCAGTCGGTCGAGGCCTCCGTGTCCTCGCCGTACGGAATGTCGTCCGAAAGCCGCGTCGGCCCCGTGCCCGCCAGGAACCCGCCGTGGAAGAGCCAGTTGGGACTCGTCGGCGGGAACCGGAACCCCTCGCCGCGGAGGACGAAGTCGAAGCCGTGGATGCCCGTGTAGTACCCGAGCCCGCCGAAGTTCGTCACGCTGAGGCGCACGCGACCGGCGTCGTGCGTGGCGAAGCTGCCCTCGACCGGGTCTCCGGCCTTGATGATCATGCGGAAGGGTCCGACGGACGCCCCGTTCACGGTAAGCGTCAGCGAGATGTCACTGCCCGGCGCCACCGCGGATCCGATCTCGACGCCGAACGATTCGCCCGCCGCGGGTCCGAAGAACTCGCCCGTGGCTGCGGCGGTGAGCGGGACGGTCGAGCGCGTGACGGTCACGCCCGGGGTCGAGCTCGACAGCACGCCGGTGGTCGCGGGCAGCGCGGGGCCGTGGTTGGACAGTAGCGGAAAGAGATCCGCGGCCTGCCCTGGCCTCAGGACGAGCGCGTCCTCGATCGCAGCCGGTCCCAGCTTCCCTGCCGGCACCGCTCCCACAGGTCGGTAGCCCACCAGCCGCGCAAAAGGCTGCGTGGGTCGATCCACCCGCGCGAGCGCGGCGTCCGCGTCGACGAGGCCGTAGCCGAATGTGTTGTCGTCGCCACCTGGGCCCAGGTCTGCCGCGGTCTCGATGAGGATCGTCTTCGCCTCCTCCGGCGTGATCGTCGGGTCCTTCGACCGCATGAGGGCCGCCACGCCGGCGATGACGGGCGTGGCGAAGGACGTGCCCGTGAAGGTCCCGATCGTGGCGTTGAATTTCGAGCGGCTCGTCATGAGGAAGCCTGGCGCCACGACCTCGGGCTTCGTCGAGAAGGAACCCCCGCACGCCGAGGGACCTCTGCCGCTGAAGTCGAGGATCTCGTTCTGATCGTCCACGGCGCCGACCGCGAACGCGTTGACCTCTGTGTCGGCCCGGCTCGCCGGCGCGGTTACCCCGTTCGTCCCCTCATTACCCGCGGTATTGATAACGATGGAGCCTGCCGCTTCCATCGCGTCGATCGCCTCGTTGAAGATGGGATCGCACTGCAGTCGCCCCTGCTGATCCCGGTTCGTATCGATTCCCCAGGAGTTGTTCACGACGTCGGGCACATCGGTGGTGGTGGCGGGGTCTCCGTCAGGGTCCGAGAGCCACTCGAATATCTTGATCGCCGTCGAGACGAAACCCTCGTCTTGCTCGAACAGGTCCCCGGCGATCCAGGTCGCGTCGAAGGCGACGCCGAAGGTCTCTTCCCCGCCCGCGAGGATGCCCATCACGGGGGTACCGTGGCCAACGCCGGCTCCGTCGTCCTCGGGAAAGACCGTCAATGCGACCGGCGCGTACCAGCTGGCGTCGCTCCCCGCGAAAAGCCCTCGCCAGTTGTCCTCCATCGTGTCGTCGTCGCCGTGGACGCCCGTGTCGACGTTGGCGACGATCACGCCCTTGCCGGTGACCCCGTCCGCCCACACGGCCGGCACGCCGATCTGCTCGAGCTCGGGCGTCGGGACGAGCGCGTCGGATGCCGCTGCGCCGGCGGGCCGCGCGTCTGCGGGGCTGGCGGCAGACGCGGATCCGAGCTTCAACCGGCGATCGGCCACGACGCGCGCGATCGCGGGGTCGGCCTCGAGCCGCTGAATCCACTCCGAATCGACGATCGCGACGACGGCGTTCACCGACCAGAGCCGGTCGACCTCCGTCAGCGCGCCCGCCCGCCGCGCCTCCTCGAGCACGTCGCGCGCCTCGGACAGCGATGCGGAGTGGATCGCCTTGAGCCCGCGAATCACACGCTCGTGGCGCGCATCCAGAGGCAGCGGGAGCGTGACCGATTCGCGCAGGAGCCGCGCACGCGAGGCGGCGTCGGCGAGCTGGATGATCACACGCGTCGGCGCGCCCTGCGCCACGGCGGAGGCGTCCGGCCGTGGCGAGGAGGCGCCTGGCGGCGGGATGGACACGCCATCCGGAGGCGGGCCGACGACGAGAAGCGCCGCGGGCGCGACCGCGAGTACGGCTCCGCGGAGCCGTCCGAAGAGCGGCCGCCGATTTCCTCTGCCGTTCACGCGCTTCACAGGAGCTCCAGCTGCAGGTCCGAGTACCCGGCCGACTTGATCCGCTTCAAGCTCGCCAGTCCGGCCTCCAGCGGCATCTCGATCACCTTGACCGCGTCGGGGGCGTTGCGGAACACGTCCTCGAAGACCCGCTGCCAGTCGAGCGCGCCGTCGCCGATCGGTAGATGATCGTCCGAGAAGCCGTCCGTGTCGTGGAGATGGACCTCGGCGACCGCCGGGCCGAGCTGGCTCCACCATGCGTCGATCGACACGGCGCCGTAGATATGGGCGTGCGCCACGTCCAGCGTGAAGGCCGCATGCCGCGACTCGAGCTGCGCGAGGAGGTCGAGCTGCACCTGGGGCGTCGGCTCGAACATGTTCTCGAGGAGGAGCGTCATCCCCGCGTCGACCGTCAGCTCCTCGATCCGCTCCCAGATCTCGAGCGAAAGCGCGAGCCACCCGGGAAACGTGGACTCGGGAAGAAGGGGGTGGAAGCAGGTGTGGAAGTTGATCATGCGCGCGCGCAGCGCGCCGGCGACTCCCACGGCGCGCTCCCAGCAGCGGCGCGTGTGCTTGCGGATGACGGGGTCCAGGCTCCCGGGATTGAGGTCGAAGATCGGCGCGTGGACGGTGACCTCGATCCCGCGGGCCGCGATCTCGTCCCCGAGCTTCCGGACCGTGGTCGTGCGGTCGATCGCCAGCAGCCACTCGGTGTCGTATAGCGACACCTCGACGCCGAGTCCCTTTTCTTCGAGCACGTCGAGGTGCCTGCCGACGTCGGCGAAGCTCGTGCTGAGAGCGAAGCGCTGGGCCACTGCCTGACCTCGTGCGGCCCGCGGCCGCGATGAATCGCGATCATCCCCGCGATCGCCATCCAGGGAAGTGTGGAGAAGATGCAGGTGAGCGCCGGAATCTAGGATCGGGGCGGAAAGGGCGTCAAACGGACACCGGTCGATCGAGCGCGTCGCGCAGCGTCCGCATCCATCCCACGGCCGCCGCCGGTCCGTCGCGCCCCAGCCGCTCGACGAACGCGCTCCCCACCACGACGCCGTCGGCGAGCCGCGCGGCGCGCCGCGCGGATTCGGTGTCGCCGATTCCGAAACCGACGACCACGGGCAGGTCCGTGTTCGCGCGGATGACCGCCACCTGCTCGGCGACGCGCGCGTCCGTTCCGGCTCCCGCGCCCGTCGTCCCCGTGCGCGCGATCAGGTAGACGAAGCCCTCGGCGCCCCGGGCGAGTTCCGCCAGGCGCTCGGCCGGGGTAGTCGGCGCCGCGAGGCGGATGAGCGGCAGCCCGCGCCGCGCGAGCGCCGCCGCGACCGCGGGGTCTTCGTCGTACGGCAGGTCGGCGACGAGCGCCGCGGCAAAGCCCGCGTCGGCGCAGGCCTCCGCCAGCCGATCGGGACCCAGCGAGGCCGCCGGATTCAGGTACGTGAAGAGGACGAGCGGCGGCCGATCCGCGCCGGCGCGAACGTACCCGGCCGCCAGGTCGAAGGCGTCCTCGATCGAGGTGCCGCCCGCGATGGCCAGCTCGGAGGCGGCGGCGATGACCGGGCCGTCGGCCAGCGGATCGCTGAACGGCACGCCCAGCTCGATCGCGTCGGCGCCCGCGTCGGCGAGCCCCGCCAGGGCCTCGGCGCACGTCTTCCGATCCGGGTAGCCCGCCGTCAGGAATGGGACGAGGAGCTTGCGCCCCCCCGCGCGCGCGTCCATCAGTCGCCGCAGGTTCCCACGCGACGACGCCGCGTGGCTCATCCGGCCAGGAAATAGCGGGCCGAGTCGATGCCGTAGCGCTCGGGCTCCAGCACCTTGATCACCGTGCGCGCGAAGTCCCCGTCCGGCGTCCGCTCGGCGAGACTGACGATCGGTCCGTCGATGTGGAGCCCGTCCGAGTCGACCACGATCTTGACGCGCGGGCGGTTGATGTTGCGCGGATCGGGGTCGACGGCCAGCACCACGCCGATCTCCTGGGTGTCCAGGAGCGCCACGCAACCCGGCGGGTAGATCCCGAGCAGGCTCACGAAGGCCTTGATCAGGATCGGGTCGTAGCGGACGCCCTTCCAGCGCTCGAGGGCCTGCAGCATCTCCGCGGGCGTGATCGGGTCGGTCTTGTAGACGCGCGGGGTCGTCCCCGCATCGAAGGAATCGCAGATCGCGACGATCCGCGAATAGAGGGACAGCCGGCGCGGATGGCGAATCGCCGGGTATCCCGACAGGTCGACGTTCAGGTGGTGCTCGAACGCGGCCAGCATCTCCCTGGCCGGCACGCGCCCCTTGGTACGGCCCGCCATGATCCGCCACACGCCGTACGCCGGGTGACGCTGCATCGCCTCCCACTCATCGTCGGTCAGCGCCTCGCTCTTGAGTAGCACCTCGCGCGGCACGTCGACCTTCCCCAGATCGTGGAGCAGCCCGCACATGCCGAGCTCGTAGAGCTCGAGTCGCGAGAGCCCGATCCGCTGGCCCAGTGAGACCGCGAAGATGCACACGTTGACGCTGTGCGTGAACGTCGGCTCGTCGTAGTCGCGCAGGTTGGTGAGCCCCACGAGGAGGCTCTCGTCGTCGAACACCTGATCGACGATCGACTGTACCGCGCGGCGCACGCGCGTCAGCCGCAGCGTGTGGCCCGCGCGCAGGCTCTCCATGAGCTGGCGCGTCACGGCCACCGTGTGCCGGTACGTCTTTTCCGCTCGGCGCCGCTTGTCGGGGTCGTCGAGAAGGGTGTCGGCCTCCTCCTCGCGCGGCTCGAGCACCCGCGTGCCGCCCAGACCTTCGTCGACGAGCCGCTGGCGGAGTCGGAAGACCGGATCGTCGTCCTCGTCCTCCAGCTCCATGCGCCCGACCACGCTGACGAACCGCGCCGCCTCGCCAACGTCCGGGGCCGTCTCCCACTCGAACCCGCCGATTCCCATCTCCCGGAAGAACCGCAGCAGATTCGCGTGCACGCTGTAGCTCCGAAGCTCGCTGCGGATGCGGACGTCGTTGACGAGGATGAGGTCGCCGCCGACCTCGAGGCGCGCGCTGCGGTCGACGAGCTGGAGCTCCTCGAGCGTCCGCGCGAATCGTTCCGCCGCCGCGCGTAGCGTGTCGTTCCGGGCGTCGTAGAGCTGGGCGGAGCGGAGGGCGACGAACAGGTTCTGCACGAGCTCCCGCCCGAGGCCCTGGATCGGAACGGTCGCGGCGACGTGGCTCACGCCTCGGCCCTCACGGCGCCCCACGACTGGAGCACCTGTCCGGCGACACGAGCGATGAGCGGATGGCGGTCCGCGCTGGCCTGCTCGACGACTTCCCTGGCGGCCGCCGCCCCCGTCGCGCCCAGGGCGATCAGCACGCACGCCGCTTCCTCGGGATCCCGCTTGCGGAACAGCCCCTTACGGCGCCGGAAGCGCGAGATCAGGTCGTCCACGACCTGGTCTCCGCCCAGCGCACCGTAGGCCTCGTAGAGCAGCCGCTGCTCGGTCAGCGAGCGCTCGGCGTCCACTCTCGTCATCCGGTTCGAGATCTTCGGCAAGGCCGGCGCGTAGCGGTGGCTGACCAGGTGCCGGAGTGCGTAGAGACGAATGGACGGATCCCCGTCGTCGACCGCGCGGCTCACGAACTCCAGCGCCTGTCCTCCACCGAAGCTCTTGAGGGCGAGGAGCGCCTCTCGCCTGACCTCCGGATCACCCGACGAAAGGGCGGTTCCCAGCGCATCGAGGAATCGGCTGTCGCCGGTCATCCCGACGATGAACGCGGCGGCGCCCGCCACCTGCGGGTCGTCTCCGGTGAGTGCCTGGCGGAGCCCCGCCGGATCCGTGGAGGCGATCTCGACGAAGGCCGCTCCCATGGCGGGGAACTGGCAGATCCGCTTTATCTCCGGCAGGCCGGCCAGGAGCGCTCGCAACTGGCCTCCCCCGAAGGCGCGCACGAAGCGCCCGGCTTCGGCTTCATCGAGCTCGCCCGCCAGAAGGCGCGCGCCGAGGCGATTCAGGTTCGACTCGCTCAGCGCGCTTTCCTTCATGCGCGCGAAGGCGGCGCGCGCTTCCTCCGTCGCGGCGGGGCTCGTGAGGTAGGGCTGAAAGATCTCCTCCAGCTCGATCACGCGGCGGAAGATCTGATCGCGCATGTACTCGGAATGGATCTCCTCGATCATCTCGAGCGCCGGCGACAGGTCGTCCACGACCGGCTCCATGAGCAGCTCGCGAACGCACGTCAGCACCTCGGAGAAGAGCGCCCGCCCCTTCTCGTCCTCGAGCCCTCCCTGGAGCTCGGCCATGTCTTCGTCGTCGAGGAAGTACAGCGTGGGGTCGGCCAGCAGCACGGTCGGCGGACGGGAGAGCGCCGTCAGGTCCTCCTCCGTGAGCGAGACCTGCAGCGCCTCGCGCTCGGTTTCGCTGAGCCGCTTCTCGGCCGGCGGCTCCCACTCCTCGTCCGAGAGCGTCTCGACGAACAGATACCGGATGTGAACGAAGCGCTTCTCCCACAGCCGGGCGACGAGATCGAACTCGTCGTCGGCCCGCTGCTGCGAAGCCGTCCAGACCTCGTCCAGGAAACCGCCAAGTTCCTCCGCGCTCAGCCCGTCGTGGAACACCATCTGCCGCAGCCCCTCGCGGAACAGAACGTTGGCCAGCGACTCCGGCCCCGGCGCGTGCTCATAGACCGCCTCCCCGCCGGCCAGCAGGGACGTCTCGCGTATCTCGAGCTCGACGCTGGACTCTTCTTTGAGGAGGGACGCGATTCGACGCGCCGCCACCGACTCGACGTCGATCCGCTGCGGGTGCCGCGGCCCGTAGAGCCGGCGCACCTTGAACACGCGGACGAGCTCCTGCACGAGCTCGGTGGCGGCCGCGGCTGTGGTCTGTGGATCGGAAACGCTCACCGTGCTTCGGAAGCGCCTTCCAGCGCGGCGACGGATTGCACGTCCTTGTCTCCTCGTCCGGACAGGCAGACGATCGTCCGGGCACCCTCGGGAAGGAGCGGGGGGCGGCGCAGGAGCGCGGCGATCGCATGCGCGCTCTCCACCGCGGGGATGATCCCCTCGAGCTCGCTCGTGCGATGGAACGCGTCGAGCGCTTCGGCGTCGTCCACGGCCAGATAGGTCACGCGGCCGCTGTCCTTGAGCGCCGAGTGCTCGGGACCCACACCGGGATAATCCAGGCCCGCCGCGATCGAGTGCGCTCCCCTCACCTGGCCGTGCTCGTCCTGGAGCAGATAGCTCCGAGCGCCGTGCAGGACCCCGGGCCGGCCCCGGGAGAGCGTCGCCGCATGCCGGCGATCGAGCCCCTCGCCCGCCGCCTCGACCCCGTACAGCTCGACGGGATCGTCGAGAAAGGAATGGAACAGACCGATCGCGTTCGAGCCTCCGCCGACGCACGCGATCGCGGCGTCGGGAAGATCGTTCCACCGCTCGAGCGACTGCGCGCGCGCCTCCCGGCCGATCACCGACTGCAGCTCGCGGACGATGGTCGGGTACGGGTGGGGTCCCACGACCGAGCCGATCACGTAGTGGGTCGTCTCGACACGAGTGACCCAGTCCCGGATCGCCTCGTTGGTGGCGTCCTTGAGCGTGCGGGTCCCGGAGTCGACCTCCACCACCTCCGCTCCCAGCAGCCGCATCCGGTACACGTTGAGCGCCTGCCTCCGCGTGTCCTCCGTTCCCATGAAGACCACGCACTCCAGCCCGAAGCGCGCGCACGCCGTCGCCGTCGCCACGCCGTGCTGGCCGGCGCCCGTCTCGGCGATGATCCGCCGCTTCCCCATCCGCAGGGCGAGCAGGACCTGTCCCAGCGTGTTGTTGATCTTGTGCGCCCCGGTGTGGTTGAGGTCTTCGCGCTTGAGCCAGATGTCGACTCCCGCTTCGGCCGAGAGCCGGGGAGCGTGGGTCAGCGGGGACGGCCGGCCGACGTAATCGGCGAGGAGCGCGTCGAGCTCGGCGTGAAACTCCGGATCGGACCAGGCCGCGGCCCACGCGCGCTCCAGCTCGTCCAGCGCGAACACGAGGGTCTCGGGCACGTAGCGGCCGCCGAACGCGCCGAAGTACCCCGGTCGCCCGCTCGCCGGGGCCATCGCGCTCATGGCGCCGCCGACCCGGCGACCTGCGCCCGGCGGGCGTTCCTGGCGCGCCGCACGAACTCCGTCACGAGCCGCGGGTCCTTCACGCCCGGGCTCGTCTCGAGCCGGCTGCTCGCATCGACGCCGTCGGGCCGCGCCGCTTCGATCGCCCGCGCCACGTTGTCCGGGCTCAGCCCTCCCGCCAGCAGGAGCGGCACGATCCGCCGCGATGCGGGGAAGCGCTCTCCGACGGCCGCCCAGTCGAGCGCCCGTCCGGAGCCGCCCTCGCCCGCGTCGAGGAGGAGGGCGTCGACGGCGGCCTCGTAGCCGGCTTCCTCCGCTTCTTCCTCGGCGAAAATGGCCTTCCACACCGGGATCCCAGCCAGCTCCCGAACCGCGCGGCACTCCGCCGGCGATTCCCTCCCGTGGAGCTGGATCGCGGCCAGGTCGAGCGCGCGCGCCGTCCGGGCCACCTCCCGCGGAGATTGGTGCGCGAACACGCCGACCCAGGCGGCCGGCACGGCATGCGTCAGCGCGGACGCGCGCTCTTCGGAGACGCGTCGCGGCGACGGGCAGAAGACCAGCCCCAGGTGATCGACACCTGCTTCGAAGGCCGTGCGCGCCGCCTCCTCCGAAGTGATGCCGCAGATCTTGATCCGGAAGGAGAAGGACACGTGGAGAAAAGTACTAGCTTTCGGGACTTCCGCCGCGTCCCCGCGCGGTCACGCGGAGCCGACCGCGCGCCTGCCGGCGGCCACCAGCCGTTCCAGCGCGCTCCCCGGATCCACCGCGCGCGAGAGGTGCTCCCCGACCAGGACCGCGTCGGCCCCGGCGTCGCGTGCGCGCCGAACTCCCTCCTCGCCCCCGACGCCGCTCTCGGCGACGATCACCGCATCGGGGACCTCGCGGCGCAGCCATGCGACCGTGGATAGAGCCGAGTCCAGGTCGACCTCGAGGGACGACAGGTCGCGCGCGTTGACGCCGATGACGGAGGCGCCGGCGTCGATCGCCGCCCCGGCCTCCGCCCTGTCGTGGATCTCGAACAGAAGGCCGAGACGCGCGGCCGCGCTCTCCGCCACCAGAGCTCCGAGTTCCCGCGGGCCGAGCGCGGCGACGATCACGAGGGCCGCGTCCGCCCCCGCGGCGCGACTCTCCCAGACCTGCCACGGGTCGACGAGGAAGTCCTTGCGGACCACGGGAACCGACACGGCCGCGGCGACCGCCTCGAGATCCGCGAGCCGGCCGTCGAACTCCGCGTCGGTGAGGACGCTGACCGCCGCGGCTCCCCGCTCTTCGAAGAGGCGGGCGCGCGCCGGCGCATCGATGCCGGCGTCGAGGACTCCCGCGCTCGGGCTCCCCCGCTTCACCTCGGCGATCACCGACGCGCCTTCTCCCCGGAGGGCGTCCGCGAGCGACCGGACCGCGGGTCGGGCGGCGACGAGCCGCTCGAGCTCCGCGCGTGGCCGTCTACGCCGGGCGAGATCCACCTCGGCCCGCTTTCGCGCCAGAGCGCCCGCGAGGAAACCCGAGGGGGGGTTGACTTTCGGCCTTTGTTCGGTCAATGTTGGACGTCCACCGGATGGCGCCGCGTGCGGCCGGCGCACGCCGAGCTAGTCCACGAGGAGAGCGGAGAGATGAAGCTAACCAGGCGACAGCGCGAAATCTACGACTACCTCGCCGAATTCATCGAAGACAACGGCTATGCGCCGAGCCTCGAGGAGATCGCGGCCCGCTTCGGGCTCAGCTCGGTGGCGACCGTGCACGAGCATCTCGAGAACCTGGCCGAGAAGGGAGCGCTCCGGCGCGATCCCCACCGGAGCCGGGCGATCGAGCTGACCGACGGGAGCGGCCGCTCGCGCGAGTCCGCGGTTCTCCTCCCCCTCCTCGGCCGCGTGGCGGCCGGGCAGCCGCTCGAGGCTATCACCGATGACGAGGCGATCGCGGTTCCGGAATCGATGCTGGGCCGCGGCGAGACGTTCGTCCTGCGGGTGGCCGGCGACTCGATGATCGACGAGCACATCGAGGACGGCGACTACGTGATCGTCGAGCGCCGCGACACGGCGCGTAGCGGCGAGCGGGTGGTCGCGCTCATCGACGGCGAGAACGCGACCCTGAAGACGTTCTTCCGCGAGCCTGATGGCCGCATCCGGCTGCAGCCCGCCAACGAGCGGTTGACGCCGCTCTACTACGACGCCGCACGGGTCCGGATTCAGGGCGTCGCGATCGGGGTCCTGCGGAAGTACCGCTAACCCCTCGCGAGCCGCGCGGTCAGGTCCACGAGGCGGTCCAGGAGCTCCGCCGCCCGCCCGGACGCGATCGTCTCACGCGCCTGGTCGACTCCGGCGCGCAGGGTCACCGCCCCTCCGCCGATCCAGATCCCGGCGCCCGCGTTGGCCGCGACCACCGCCCGCTGGGCGTCGCTTCCCCGCCCCTCGAGCACGCCGCGGAGGATGGCCGCGTTCTCGGCCGCGTCGCCGCCCGCCATCTCGTGGATCTCGAACGTCGGCAAGCCGAGGTCGGCGGGTTCGATCACCGACTCCTCCAACTCTCCACCGTCGACGTACGCGATCCGCGTCGGTCCGCACACGGAGATCTCGTCCAGACCCTCCATGCCGTGCACGACGACGGCCGCTTCGGCGCCGAGCTCGCGAAGCACGCCCGCGATCCGTCCTACCGCGTCGGCGGCCGGGACCCCGATCAGCTGCCGCCGCGCTCCGGCCGGATTCGTGAGCGGACCGAGCAGGTTGAAGATCGTCCGGATCCCGATCTCGCGACGCGCCTGGGCGGCATGTCGCATGGCCGGATGGAAGCGGGGCGCGTACAGGAACCCGATACCGAGCTCGTCGATCGAGCGCCCCACGCTCGCCGGATCGAGATCGATCGCCACGCCGAGGGCCTCGAGCACGTCGGCCGATCCGCAGCGGGAGGATGCCGCGCGGTTGCCGTGCTTGGCCACCGGGACGCCCGCCGCGGCCACCACGAGCGCGGCGCCGGTGGACACGTTGAAGCTCCCGGAGTGGTCGCCGCCGGTCCCGCAGGTGTCGACGAGGGGCTCCCGGATCGTGGGCACGCGCGTCACCCGCGCCCGCATGACCCGCGCGGCTCCCGCGATCTCCGCGGACGTCTCGCCTTTGGTCGCCAGAGCGGCGAGAAGCGCGCCCACCATGGACGGCGGGACGTCCCCGTCCATGATCCGCGCGAACAGCGCCTCGGACTCCGCGGCGCGGAGGTCGACGCCCGCGACGATCGCCCGGAGGCTCGCCGGCGGGTCGCCCGCGCCGATCCCTGCATCCCGCTTCACGGGCGGGCCACCCGCTGGCGCCACGCGAGCCGATCGAACCCTGCAGCGGGTCCGAACCGGCTGATCGCCGTGGGGTACACGAGCAAGGTGTGAAGGGCGATGGGCTCCATCGGACGGCCGGCCAACGTAGCCGGTGGGTGCGCGGTCCAGCAAACGTGACCGCGGACCGATTCCCCGCGAGATTGCATGCGTGTGCGCGCCCGGGCCGTCCTCCAGTACGATGGTACCTCCTTTCGCGGCTGGCAGCGCCAGGCGGACGCGAGCACGGTCCAGGCGGCGTGCGAGGAGGCCCTGGAGCGGATCGTCGGGAAGACCGCCGTGGTCGCGGCCGGCCGCACCGACACGGGCGTCCATGCCCGGGGTCAGGTCGTCCACTTCGATCACGGCGGCGGCATGTCCGCGCGAGACCTCAGGCGCGCGTGGAACGCGCACCTGCCGAACGCGATCTGGGTGGCGCGGCTGGCGCGCGCCCGGCCGGACTTCCACGCTCGCCACGATGCCGTCGCCCGGACGTACCGCTATCAGCTGGCACTCGGCGGGATGGCGGAATCCCCGTTCGTGCGGCGGTACTCGTGGCCGATACGGCGGCCGCTCGACTGGGACGCGATGACCCGCGCCACCGAGGCCCTTATCGGGGAGCACGACTTTCGGCGCTTCGCCAAGGGATCGGGCGATCACCGGACGGCCGTCGGACGGGAGCCGGGCCGGTGCGCGGTCCGCGCGGCGCGCTGGCTCCGCTCGCGACACGGGCGCGCGCTGGAGATCACAGCCGACCGGTTCCTGCGGCACATGGTTCGGGCCCTCGTGGGGTCGGTAGTGGCGGTCGGGCTGGGCCGGATCGACGTCGATGAGGTCCGCGCCGCGCTCACGCCCGGTGGGGCACGGCCGCGAGCGACCTACGCTCCGGCCCAGGGTCTCTTTCTCTGGGAGGTCGAGTATTAGGATCCGCAAGGACATCCTGATCGTGGCCGCGGTGGCGGCGGCGTTGGGAGTCGGGGCGGCGTGGTGGGCCGTCGCCCGGCCGCCCGTGCCCACCGCCGCGCTCTCCGCCGCGATCGCGCAGGGCACGTCGGAGTCGATCGACATCTCGCGCAGGAACGCGATCGTGACCGCGGCGCAGGAGATCGGGCCGGCGGTCGTGTCGGTCAACGTCGTCGCCACACAGGTCGTGCGCGAGCGGTCGTTCTTCGACGACCCCTTCATGGACCCGTTCTTCCGCGGTCTGTTCCCCCCGCGCGAGCGGCTGCGGCATGTCCAGGGTCTGGGCTCGGGCTTCATCGTGTCTCCGGACGGCTATATCCTCACGAACCAGCACGTCGTGGCCGGCGCCACCGAGATCGTCGTCACGCTCATGGACGGCCGCCAGCTTCCGGCCGAGCTGGTCCAGGCCGACGAGGTGACGGATCTCGCCGTGCTCAAGGTCGAGGCCACGGACCTCCCCACGGCGCCGCTGGGCAACTCGGACGACATCCTGATCGGCGAATGGGCGATCGCGATCGGCAACCCGTTCGGCTACCTGCTGGCCGATCGGAACCCCTCCGTCACCGTGGGCGTCATCAGCGCGATCGGGCGGGACGTGCGCCCAGAGCCGGGCGAAGGCCGCACCCAGGTGTGGTCGGGGATGATCCAGACCGACGCCGCCATCAACCCCGGCAATTCCGGAGGCCCGCTCGTCAACGCGGCAGGCGAGGTGATCGGCGTCAACGCGTTCATCTTCTCCGGCGGCGGCGGTGGCTCGATCGGTCTCGGCTTCGCCATCCCGATCAACCGCGCGCGGCGCGTGCTGCAGGACATCGTCCAGTACGGAACGATTCGGCGGCCGTGGCTGGGCCTGCACCTGGCCCCGCTCCCCAGCGACGACGGCCGCGTCCCCGCCGGCGCCCGGGTGGTCGGAGTCGACCCGGGAAGTCCGGGTGAGCGCGCGGGGATTCAGCCGGGGGACGTGATCATCGAGGCGGGGGGCCGTGGCGTGCAATCGCCCATCGAGTGGGAAGGCAGGCTGCTCGATCTGCCGAGCGGGACGGACCTGACCTTGGTTCTCGAGCGTGAAGGCGATCGGTTCGAGCGCACGCTGACCCCCGAGGACGATCCGCTTCGCCGGGCGGCCCGCATCGAAACGCCGTTCGGCGCCAGCATGGTGCTGCTGACGCCGACGCTGGCCTCCCATCTCGGAATCACGTCGCAGACCGGCCTGTACCTCGAGGCCGTGGACGCCGATTCGGGCTTCCGGCGCCTTGGCCTTAGGGAAGGCGACGTCCTGGTGTCGCTCGGATCGACGCGGCTCGACGGAGCCGACGACGCCCAGACGCTCATCGACTTCCTGCGCTCGGGGCAGCGCGGCACCCTGTTCGTGGAGCGCGACGGCCAGATGGGCCGCGTAGACATCCGCTGAGGAAACCGTGTTCCCGCACAACGAGGAGCCTATGACGACGAGCTCGACCCGCGCGATCACAGATTTGGCGCTGCCCCTTCCCCACGTCAGCCGCGGGAAGGTCCGCGAGATGTTCGCCCTCGGAGACGACCTCCTGCTCGTGGCGACCGATCGCCTCTCGGCGTTCGACATCGTCTTTCGCGAGGGGATCCCCGACAAGGGGCGCGTGCTGACCGGGCTGTCCGACTTCTGGCTGGATCGACTCGACGCGGCCGTGCCCCATCACCGGATCTCCTCCGACGTCGACGAGATCGTCGCGGCGGCGCCCGCGCTCGCTCCCCACCGGGGAGATCTCGACGGCCGGGCGATGCTGTGCGTGCGGGCGCGCGTGATCCCGATCGAATGCGTCGTGCGCGGCTACCTCGAGGGCTCGGGCTGGCGCGAATACCGCGAGACGGGAGCCGTCACCGGCATCGAGCTACCGCCGGGACTGAGGCGCGGCGACCGGCTGCCGGAGCCGATCTTCACGCCCGCCACGAAGTCGAGCGAAGGGCACGACGTGAACATCTCCTACGCCGAGCTCGAGAATCGGGTAGGCCGCGAGCTGGCCGCGCGACTCCGTGACCGGGCGCTGGCCATATACGCGGAAGGGAGCGAGCACGCGAGAGAGCGCGGCCTCATTCTCGCCGACACCAAGTTCGAGTTCGGCTGGGGAGCCGCCGACGAGCTGCTCCTGATCGACGAGGTGCTGACCCCCGACTCCTCCCGTTTCTGGGACGCCGAAGAGTGGAGACCGGGTGGAGCGCAGGTGTCGTTCGACAAGCAGCCGGTGCGCGACTTCCTGGAAGCCGAGCGCGAAGCCGGGCGCTGGAACGGCGAGCCCCCTCTCCCGCCTCTGGCCGAGAGCGCGATCGAGGCGACATCCGAGCGCTACCGCGAGGCGTACTTCCGGATCGTCGGGCGCACCCTGTCGGAGGCGGGATGACGGCCCGCGTCGAAGTCTTCGTCCAGCTCAAGGACGGCATGCTCGACCCGCAGGGCAAGACGCTCGAGCACGCCCTGGAGGCCCTGGGATACTCGGGAGTCGAGAACGTGCGCGTCGGCAAGTGGATCACGTTCGCGGTAGAGGGCGGGTGCCGGGAGGAGATCGCCGGGAGGGTCGACGAGATGTGCCGCCGGCTTCTCGCGAACACCGTGATCGAGCGGTTCACCTACAAGCTCCTGGAGGACGGAGAGTGAGCGGCGTTCCGATCGGAATCGTGCGCTTCCCCGGAACGAACTGCGACCAGGACGTGTTCGACGCGGTCGCCGCGATCGACGGCGCGCGCCCGGTGTGGCTCTGGCACAAAGAGACCGCGCTGGGCGGCGTCCGCGGGATCGTGCTCGCCGGCGGCTTCGCCTACGGCGACTACCTGCGCGCCGGGGCCATCGCGCGCTTCAGCCCGATCATGGATCGCGTGATCGCCTTCGCCCGGTCCGGCGGTCCCGTGCTCGGGATCTGCAACGGCTTCCAGATCCTGACCGAGGCCGGGCTCCTGCCGGGCGCCCTGATGCGGAACGCGGGCCTCTCCTTCGTCTGCCGCGAGCAATGGCTGCGGGTCGACAGCACCGACACCCCGTTCACTCGCCATTTCCGGCCGCGGCAGCTCGTCCGCTTCCCGGTCGCTCATGGCGAGGGGAACTACGTCGCCGACGACGAGACGCTCGATCGCCTGGAGGGCGAGGGCCGAGTCGTCTTCCGCTACGTCGACGAAGCCGGCGAGGCGACTCCGCTCGCCAACCCCAACGGCTCCGCGCGGAACATCGCCGGGATCGCGGACGAGAGGGGCAACGTCGTCGGGCTCATGCCCCATCCCGATCGGGCCATGAGCCTCCTGGTCGGCTCGCAGGATGGTCGCGAGGTCTTCCGCGGGCTCCTGGAGGCGGCGGCGTGACCGTCGCCCTCCGCGACACGCCGGTCACCCCTGACGTCGTCGCCGCCCACGGGATCCGGGCCGACGAGTACGATCGCATCGTCGAGCTCCTGGGCCGGGAGCCCAACTTCACCGAGCTCGGCGTATTCAGCCTCATGTGGAGCGAGCACTGCGGCTACAAGTACAGCCGCGCGCTGCTGTCGGAGTTTCCGTCCACCGGACCCCAGGTCGTGCAGGGGCCTGGCGAGAACGCGGGCGCCGTCGACGTCGGCCACGGCTTCGCGGTCGTATTCAAGATGGAGTCCCACAACCACCCGTCCGCGGTCGAGCCGTACCAGGGAGCGGCGACTGGCGTGGGCGGGATCCTCCGCGACGTGTTCACGATGGGCGCGCGCCCGATCGCCATGCTCGACAGCCTGCGGTTCGGCGCGCTCGACGACCCGCACGTCCGATATCTCTTCCGCCACGTCGTTCGCGGCGTAGGAGACTACGGGAACTGCGTGGGGGTGCCGACCGTCGGGGGCGAGATCGTCTTCGACGACGCGTACGCCGGCAATCCCCTCGTGAACGCGATGTGCCTGGGGCTGATCCGCCACGAAGACCTCATGCGGGCGAGCGCGGCGGGGCCGGGGAACGCTGTCTACGTGCTCGGGGCTTCGACCGGCCGCGACGGAATCCACGGCGCGAGCAAGCTGGCGTCCACCGAGCTCTCCGCCGATACCGTAGAGAGCCGCCCCACCGTCCAGATCGGCGACCCGTTCACCGAGAAGCTCCTGCTGGAAGCGACGCTCGAGCTGATCGAGTCGGGCGCTGCGGTCGGCGTGCAGGACATGGGTGCCGCGGGGCTTACCTCCTCGAGCAGCGAGATGGCCGCGCGCGCCGGGACGGGCATCGAGATCGACGTCGCGCTCGTGCCGCGGCGGGAGCCCGGCATGACGCCGTACGAGGTCCTGCTCTCGGAGTCGCAGGAGCGCATGCTCGTGGTCGCCCGGCCCGACCAGGAGCCGGCGCTCATGGCGATCGCCGAGAAGTGGGACCTGCCGTGCACCCGCATCGGCATCGTCACGGACGACGATCTGTGGCGGGTGCTGGAGGACGGCGAGGAGGTGTGCCGGATCCCGGTCGCGGCCCTCGTGGACGAGGTGCCGCGCTACGTCCGGGAAGTCCAAGAGCCGTCGTATCTCGCGGAAGTGCACGGCAGCATGCCGGATCCCGACGAGATCGCCAGGATCGACCCGCTGGCCGCGCTTGAGGGGCTCCTCTCCGCGCCCACGATCGCGAGCAAGCGCTGGGTCTGGGAGCAGTACGACCACCACGTCCAGACGAACACGATCCTCGGGCCTGGCCCCGCCGGTGCGGCGCTCCTCTCGATCAAGGGGACGCCCGGCGCGCTCGGGGTCTCGACCGACGGCAACGGCCGCTACGTCTACTGCGACCCGCGGCGGGGCGGCGCGCTCGCCGTCGCCGAGGCGGCCCGCAACCTGGCCACCGTCGGAGCTCGGCCGCTCGGCGTGACCGACTGCCTGAACTTCGGCAATCCCGAGAAGGACGCGGTATATTTCCAGTTCGCCGAAGCCGTGCGCGGGATCGCGGAGGCCTGCCGGGCGTTCGACGCGCCCGTCGTCAGCGGGAACGTCTCCTTCTACAACGAGTCCCCCAAGGGGGCCATCTACCCGACGCCGACGATCGGGATGGTGGGACTCCTCGAGGACGTCGAGGCCCGGCCGAGGGGTGGTGGCTCGCCGGGAGACTCGCTGATCCTGATCGGACGCGACGGCGCGCACCTCGGGGCCGGATCGCTCCTGGCCGAGGTGCTGGGGATCGTCGCCGGCCGGGCGCCCGCGGTCGACCTGGATGCCGAACGCCGGCACGCCGAGATCGTTCGCGAACTCGTCCGCGGGGGCGTGGCGGTCTCCGCCCAGGACGTGTCGGACGGCGGGCTGGCGGTCACCGCGGCCGAGACGTGCTTCGGGCTCCCGGCTGCCTGCGGAATCGAGATCGAGCTGCCGGAGGCCGAAGGCGGCCCGCACGGGGCCATGTTCGGCGAGGATGGAGCGCGCTACCTGCTCGTCGTGCCCGCCGAGCGGCGGGACCTCGCCAGGCAGCGCCTCGACTCGGGGGCAGTGCCGTGGCGCGAGGCCGGGCGCGTGACGAGCGACGGACGGATTCGCTTCCGCGACGTGGGCGAGCGTCCGCGCGAGGAGCTGGAACGGCGCTGGCGGAATGCAATTTCTGACCGCATGGAGACCATGGAGGACGAGCGTTGAGCGGACCCCGGGAAGAATGCGGAATCGTCGCGGTAATCGGCCCCGAACGGGCGGCCGAGTGGGCCTGCCTCGGCCTGTACGCGCTCCAGCATCGCGGCCAGGAGTCGTCCGGCATCGTCTCGAGCGACGGCGTCCGGGCCTATGCGCATCGCGCTATGGGACTCGTGGCCGACGCCTTCGACGAGAACGCGCTGGCATCGCTTCCGGGAACCGCCGCCGTCGGCCACAACCGCTACTCGACCACCGGCAGCCCCACGCTGGCCAACGCGCAGCCGATCCTCGTCAACTATCGGGACGGCTTCCTCGCCGTCGCGCACAACGGGAACCTGACCAACGCGCGCACGCTCAGGCGAAGGCTCGAGCGGTCAGGCTCGATCTTCCAGTCGACGATGGACACCGAGGTCGTCGTCCACCTGATCGCGGCCGAGCGCGACGCCTCGCGTGACCGCGCGCTCCTCAACGCGCTCGATCGTCTCACCGGCGCCTACTCGCTCCTCATCCTGACGCCGGACGGACTCTACGCCGCGCGAGATCCGCATGGCTTCCGGCCGCTTGCCCTCGGTCGCCGCGACGGGGCTGTCGTGGTGGCGTCGGAGAGCTGCGCGCTGGATCTCCTGGACGTCGAGCTCGAGCGCGAGCTCGGCCCCGGCGAGGTCCTCAAGGTCGGTCTCGACGGAAGCTACGAGACCCTGCGCGCCTCGCCGGCCGACGCTGAATGCCTGTGTGTCTTCGAGCAGATCTACTTCGCGCGACCCGACTCGACTCTCTACGGCATGAGCGTCGACGAGGCCCGCCGGCGCCTGGGCCGCGAGCTCGCCCGCGAGCATCCCGCGGACGCCGACTGTGTGTTCGCGGTCCCCGACTCCAGCAACTCCGCGGCTCTCGGATACGCGGAGTTCAGCGGGCTCCCCTTCGAGCTCGGGCTGATCCGCAATCACTACATAGGACGGACCTTCATCCAGCCCGGACAGGCGGTCCGCGACTTTCGGGTCAAGATCAAGTACAACCCCGTCTCGAGCGTGATCCGCGGGAAACGCGTGGTGGTCGTCGACGACTCGATCGTCCGTGGCACGACATCCAAGGCGCTGGTCGGCCTCGTGCGTGACGCCGGCGCTGCCGAAGTCCACCTCCGCGTCGCTTCTCCCCCACTCCGCCACCCGTGCTACTACGGGATCGACATCCCCAGCCGGGACGAGCTGATCGCCGCGAACATGACGGTGCCCGAGATCGCCGCGTTCGTCGGCGCCGATTCCCTGGGATACCTGTCCTTCGACGGGCTGTACCGGGCTGTCGGAGCGCGGGAGCACCACTGCGACGCGTGCATGAGCGGGAACTACCGCGTGCCGCTCGAGCCGGGCATCGAAGAGAAGACCGCATTCGAGACCCCCGAGCTGCGCGTGCATTCGCCGGTCGAAGCGCCAGTCGCCTGAAGCAGAAGCGGCGGGAGGATCTTCATCCCCCCGCCGCTCGTTTCGTTCGACCTGCCGGCGCGGCTACTCGTTTCCGCCGCCTCCGCCACCCCCGTCGCCCACCGGGTTCTCGATGTTCACGTCGGCGTTGATGTCCGTCGCGTCATCCCCTCCACCGAATGCGCCGCTCATGTAGAGCACCGCCGCGAGGATGAGAATCACGATGATGATCAGGATCGCGTACACACCCCCGTTCCCACCTCCACCACCTTGACCGTTCGCCATGATCCCCCTCCTTGTGAGGTCCGTACGGTTCGCCTTCTCATACCATGGCACGCGTGGGAAGTCAAGCCGGCCCCATACACTGAGGCCAGCTACGCGCGCGCTTTCTCGCGCTTCGCCTCTTTCTCGATCAGGACGAAGTCGATCTGGCGCCGCTCCTTGTCGACCGACTCGACCCGTACGCGAACCGGGTCCGCCAGACGGAACCGCCGCCCCGTGTTGCGCCCGAGGAGCGCGTACTTGTCTTCGTGGAACTCGTAATAATCGTCGGACATGTCATGCATGTGGATCAGCCCCTCCACGAAGTAGCGGTCCAGCCGCACGAACATGCCGAAGGATGTGACGCCGCTGATCGTCCCGTCGAACTCGTCGCCGAGGTGGCGCTCCATGAACTCCACCTTCTTCAGGTCGATCGAGTCTCGCTCGGCGTCGACCGCGTTGCGCTCTTCCACGGAGGAGTGGTCCGCGATCCGCTCCAGCCTCGCGGTTTGCCCGTCTCGATCGTCCTTCCAGCGCTCGCCCGCCTGGATGCGCTTAAGAAGGCGATGGACCTCGAGGTCCGGATACCGCCGGATCGGGGATGTGAAATGCGTGTAGTCGCTGGCGGCCAGTCCGAAGTGCCCCAGGTTGTCCACTTGATACCGGGCCTGCTTCATGGACCGGAGGATCACGGTGTTGATCAACTCCTCCTCGCGCTTGCCCCGCGCCTGATCGATGATCTCGGCGAACACCCGCGGGTCGATCTTCCCCTGCTTCGGCCTGGGAAGCTGGTAGCCAAGCGCGGCCACGAAACCGCGGATCTGATCGATTTTCTCGGGGGCCGGGCGGTCGTGGACCCGATAGATGAAGGGCACCTTCAGGCGCGTGGCGTGCCGCGCCACGGTCTCGTTGGCCAGTAGCATGAACTCCTCGATCAGGCGCATGCTGTCCAGCCGCACGGACTCCTGGATGTCGATCGGAAACCCTTCCTCGTCCAACTCAACCCGCGCCTCGGGCAGGTCGAAGTCGAGGCTGCCGCGGGCGGCGCGCTTCTGGCGCAGGACCTTGGCCAGGCGACGCAGCGTCTGCAGGGGGGACAGCAAGGGCTTGAGCTCGTCTCTGGAAGGCTTGCTGTCGATCAGGTCCTGGGCCTCCTGGTAGGTCAGTCGGTAGCGGCTCCTGATCACGCTCTCGTGGAAGCTGCTCTCCCGGACGTTGCCCTGGCTGTCCATGGTCGCGATGACCGAGTACGTGAGCCGATCCTCGTCGGGCTTCAGCGAGCAGAGGCCGTTGGACAGGTGCTCCGGGAGCATGGGGATCACCCGGTCGACGAGGTAGACCGAGGTGCCGCGCTCGAACGCCTCCTCGTCGATCGGGCTACCTTCCTTCACGTAATGACTGACGTCGGCGATGTGGATGCCGATCTCGAACAGATCGTCGCCCTTCCGCTCGATCGAGAGGGCGTCGTCGAAGTCCTTGGCGTCGTGCGGGTCGATCGTGAAGACGAGCTTCTCGCGAAGATCCAGCCGTCGGCGGGCCTCGGCTTCGAAATCGGCTTCTATCGCGCGCGCGCTCTTCTCGACGTCCGGGGGGAACTCGGGGTCTAGCTCGTGGCTCCGGATGATGGACAGGATGTCGACACCCGGCGCGTCGGGGTCTCCGAGAACCTCGACCACGCGACCTTCGGGGCTCTTGGTGCCGTCCCCCCAGTCCTCGATCGACACCACGACCTTCTGTCCTTCTTCCGCCTGCTTCAGGTCCTCCTCGGGGACGTAGACGTCGAAGCCGAGGCGCGTATTGTCGGGGACCACGAAGCCGAACCGCTTCCCGCGCTGGAGTGTGCCGACGATCTGGGTGTGGGCGCGCTCCAGTATCTGGATGATCCTTCCCTCCGGGTTGTCGCGGCCTCGCCGGCCTTCGACCCGTGCCACCACGCGGTCGCCATGGACCGCGCCTCCCAGCTTGTGGGGCGGAATGAACGTGTCCGCATCCCCCACCTTCTTCTTCTCGGGTACGACGAAGCCCGCGCCTCTGCGCGTGGCGTCGAGAGTTCCCACCACCAGGTTGATCTGCTCCGGCAGCGCATAGCGCTGGGGCTTGGTCCGGTAGACCCTCCCCTCTTCGGTCAGGCGGGCGAGGGCCTGCTTCAGATCGGGGTATCCCTCCTCCCCGACGTCGACACCCCGTGCGATCTCCTTGAGCTTGAGCGGTCGCTGAGACCGGGCCAGGTATTCGAGAATGCGCTCCTCGAGAGACGGGCTCAAAACGATTCCGCCTCATCGATCAGCATGATCGGAATGTCGTCCTTGATGGGGTACCGGAGGCGACACGCCGGGCATTCCAGCACCTGCTCCTTCTCCTTGTAGGTCAGGTCGCCCTTGCACTTCGGGCACGCCAGTATCTCCAGAAGCTCCTTGTCCAAAGCCATGCTAACTCCTTGTAGTAGTTGACATTACTTGCGTTTGTAACCAAAGTGCTGGAGGTCGCGGTCGCGCCGCGACCATTTCGGGCGGACCTTGACTCGAAGCTCGAGGAACACCGGCCCCCCGATGAGCGCCTCGATCGAGGCCCGGGACCGGCGACCGATATCCGAGAGCTTCTTTCCGCCCGCCCCGATCACGATTCCCTTCTGGCTCTCGCGCTCCACGTACACGGTTGCGCGGATCAGGGTCTTGTCCCCTTCGCCAGCGGCCTCACGCCAGTCCGTTACCTCGACATGGACGCTGTACGGAAGCTCGGCGCCCAGCTCTTCGTAGCAAGCCTCCCGCACCATCTCGCCCGCGATGAAGCGCAGGTTCAGGTCCGTGAGGTCCTCGGGGTCGTAGAAAAACGGCTGCTCGGGGAGCCGCTCGCGCAGACCGGCGAGGAGCTCCGGGAGCCCCTCTCTCGTCACGGCGCTCAGCCGGAAACTGCCCGCCCAGACATCCAGCTTTCCCCACGTCCGCTCGCGAGCATCGAGCTTCGCGACCGGCACCTGGTCGCTCTTCGTCAGGAGCAGGATCAGCGGCAGAGTATCTCCCGCCGTGCTTCGGGACGCGCGACCGCCGTTCAGTCGGCGCCCCGCCAGGTCGCGCAGCAGCTCCTCCTCACGCTCGGACGGCTCGTCGTGGTCGACCAGCCAGCACACGACATCGACCCCCTCCAGCGCGGAAAGGGCGGTGTCGAGCATGCTCTGCTGCAGCGGGTAGGCGGGATCGAGAAAGCCGGGAGTGTCGACGAAGACGTACTGGGTGGAGTCGTCGGTGAGGAACCCGGGGATCCGGTGCCGTGTCGTCTGGGCCTTGTGGCTGACGGCTGCCAGATGCTCGCCAACCAGGGCGTTCAGGAGCGTGGACTTGCCCGCGTTGGGCCGCCCCACGAGCGCCACGAATCCCGCCCGGGTCGCGACCTCCGCTCCCGCCACCTGCCCCGACCGTGCCTCCCCCACCTCGCTCATCGGAGCCGAATCTACGCGGGCTGGCGTGCAACTGCGACTCCATGCGGTCGATCGCCGGGCAATCTTCGGTCATTTGTCTCATGCCGTACAAGGAACGCGCCAGCTTCAATAGTTTTCCATACCTCCATGCCATTGATGTTCCCTACCGGCGTCCCGTACACTGGGGTCCGACGATACTCCAGATCCCAGAAGGGAGGGGTGGTGATGAGCAGGAAGCCTTACGTAGCTCCCAGGGTATTCGACCTCGGCAAGGTGAGAGAGCTCACCCGGACGACGGCCGAGGAAGACAAGTGCAGCGGCAGCGGTGACGTCCGCACCGTGCAACAGATAAGCCCGAACTATAGCACGGACTGCCCGTAGGCGAAGAGCACGCAGTCCGGATGACGACCTGAGCCGGGGCCAACGCCCCGGCTCCGTCGTTTCGGGCGCCTCACTTTGGCCTCGGCGTTTCGCATTCGCTCATCGAATCAGACGATTTCCATACCCGAAACGGCCCCGGAGACATTGAGAGCGTCCGCTGCTCATGGTACACTCTGGCACAGTGGTTCCACGGCAAGTAACGCGAGGTCCCGAGGTGAGGAGGAGCGGATGAGCAGGAAGCCGTACGAAACCCCGAAGGTCGTGGAGCTGGGCTCCGTCAAGGAGCTCACCGAGACGACGCCGGAGAACGACAAGTGCAGCGGCAGCGGAGACGTGCGGACGGTTCAGGAGCTGAGCCCCAACTACAGCACCGACTGCCCGTAGCCCGACACTGCACACAGGAACGGTATCCGAACGAGCCGGGAGAAATCTCCCGGCTCGTTTCGCTTTCAAGTCACCAATCGCCGGATTGCCACGGGGATGGCCGCAGCCGTCGAAGAACCGGAATCATGATGCACTAGAGACCTAAAGGCGGCCAACACCCATCGGAAGTTCGTGGAGAATTCGGCCGCGCGAGAGCCGCGAGGTGCCGTTCGCGACCGCCTTCCGCCTACGTCAAGACAGATGCCATGGCTTCCTGAAGGTTGTAGAAGTTTCCGCAGCATGTGGGTCATGATCGTCATGGAGAAGGACGGGGCCTGGAAATGGAAGAGCCGGAACTTTCGTTCCGGCTCCATCCATCCAACATAGGGAGTTCGGCCCGGATTACGGGCAGTCGGTGCTGTAGTTGGGGCTCAGCTCCTGGACGGTTCGCACGTCGCCGCTGCCGCTACACTTGTCGGCTTCCGGAGTGGTTTCGGTGAGCTGTTTCACGGTACCAAGTTCAAGAACCTTGGGGGTCACGTACTGCTTCTTCTCCATTGCCAGCCTTCCGTCGAGTTGATGGTTTGCTTACCGGTCCTCCTGCTTCCACGCCGTGGGAAGCCTGCTTCCACGCCGTGGTACCTCAGTTCCTTGAGTGTACCATACCCTAGGAAATCATCCATATATCGGGGGCGATTACGGGTATGAAAATCGTATGTCTTTGTAAGGTGGCTAACTCGAACGTTTAAAAAATTGCCGCTCAGGTGGGCGCCGTCAGTGAGGACAGGAAATAACTGAGCCGGGACTTTCGCCCCGGCTCATGTCATCATTTCCAAAGCGCCGTTCGTCTTGCCTTACGGGCAGTCGAAGCTGTAGTTCGGGCTGATCTGTTGCACGGTGCGGATGTCACCGCTCCCGCTGCACTTGTCTTCCTCGGCAGTGGAATGAGTGAGATCTCTGACCGTGCCGAGATCAAAGACCCTCGGAGGTGCGTAAGGCTTCTTCTCCACAGACCCTCCTTCCATGAAAGTCCTCTTCTTTACAGATGTCAGACTCTACCCTGGCGGGGGATCCATCCTCAATAGCTCCGCGGGCATTTCTTTGGAACCGCATTACCACTCTTTGGCCCCCGTATTGCCACCTTGATTCAGCCAACAGCCGATCAGGCATTTACCACAAATCCATTTCGGACCGTGGCAATCGTCTGTTCCTGGAAGCTGGTGCGCCGCCCTGGAATCGAACCAGGAACCTACTGATTAAGAGTCAGTTGCTCTGCCAGTTGAGCTAGCGGCGCACGAGCCGGGGTGGGACCGCGAGATGCGGCGTGCGGAATATATCGGCGCGCGTTCTCCGGCACAAACGCGCGAAGCGGCCGGCTGGCTCGCCGGCCGCCTTGGCGAAGGTGGGGTGAGCGAGGGGACTCGAACCCCCGACCCCCAGGGCCACAACCTGGTGCTCTAACCAGCTGAGCTACGCCCACCACGTGAGATGCGAATCTACCGCCCGGCCATGCATGGCGCCCCGGGGAGGATTCGAACCCCCGACCCGCGGCTTAGAAGGCCGCTGCTCTAGTCCAACTGAGCTACCGGGGCGCGCCGGAAAGATACGTTAGAGCGCGGCCAGGCGTCTCTCGATACGCTTGCGCTCGGTCGCGTCGAGAACGGCTTTCCGTACACGCACGGACTCGGGCGTCACCTCGACCAGCTCGTCTTCGGCGATCCATTCGAGCGCGGCGTCGAGGGTCTGACGCCGGGCGGCCTTGAGGCCGGTGTCGACCTCGCGCGTGGCAGAGCGGTGATTCGTCACCTGCTTGCGCTTGGTCGGATTGCACGGCAGATCGCCGGGCCGAGCGCTCTCCCCCACGATCATGCCCGCGTACACGCGCTCCATCGGGCCCACGAACAGCGTGCCCCGCTGCTGCAGGTTCTCGAGCGCATACGAGGTCGCGGGACCCATGTCGAGGCTCACCATGGCGCCCCGCTCGCGGTGCTCGACCTCGCCGCGCCAAGGACCGTATCCCACGACCCGCGAGGTCATGATCCCGAGTCCCCGAGTGTCGGTCAGGAACTCGCTCCGGTAGCCGATCAGTCCGCGGGTCGGGATCACGTACTCGAGGCGCACGAGACCCGTGCCCGCGTTGTGCACGGCGGTGAGCTCCGCCTTCCGCCGGGCGAGCTTCTCGAATACCGCGCCCTGCTGCTCCTCGGGCACGTGGATCACGAGCTGTTCCAGAGGCTCTTCGACCGAGCCATCCTTCCCTTCGTGAAGGATGACCTCGGGTCGGGAGACGCAGAGCTCCATCCCCTCGCGCCGCATCTCCTCGATCAGGATCGCGAGATGGAGCTCCCCGCGTCCGGACACCTTGACGCCGTCAGAGCGCCCGATGTCCTCGACCCGGAGCGCCACGTTCACGCGCTCCTCGCGCGCAAGCCGATCGCGGATCTGGCGCAGGGTCACAGCCTTCCCGTCGCTACCCGCGAACGGACCGCTGTTCACCAGGAACAGCATCGAGACCGTCGGCTCCTCGATCTCGAGCGGCGGGAGGGCCTCGTCCGGCGCATCTGGCGCCCCGATCGTATCGCCGACCCCCAGCTCCTCGAAGCCCGCAATCCAGACGATGTCGCCCGCCGTGACCTCGTCGACCTCTTCGCGCTCGATCCCGCGCGTCACCCAGAGACGGCTGGAGGTCGCGGGATCGCGCCCGGTGATCTCCCATGACCCCGCCTCCCGGTCGATCCAGCGTGACGTACGGCGGATGAGTTGCTCCCCCCGCCGGTGCACGCCCTGGAGCACGCGACCGCAGCCGATCCGGCCCAGGTAATCGCTCCAGGCGAGGGTCGAGACCTGCATCCGGAACGGGGCATCGATCACGGCGTCCGGGGCCGGGACACTCTGGACGATCGTCTCGAACAGAGGCGCCATCCCGTCGCGCGCGTCCTTGTCCAGGTCGCGAACGAACCATCCCGCCAGACCGGAACCGTAGAGGACCGGAAAATCCGCCTGCTCGTCGCTCGCCCCGAGCTCGAGGAACAGGTCGAAGGTCTCGTGAAGGGCCTTCTCCGGATCGGCGTTCGGCCGGTCGACCTTGTTGAGGAGCACGATCGGCCTGAGGCCGCGCTTCAGCGCCCGCATGAGGACGTAGCGGGTCTGTGGCATCGGGCCCTCGTTGGCGTCCACCAGGAGGAGCGCGCCGTCGACCATGGAGAGCACCCGCTCGACCTCCCCGCTGAAGTCCGCGTGGCCGGGAGTATCCACGATGTTGATCCGGTGCCCTTCCCACTCCACCGTGCAGTGCTTGGAGCGGATCGTGATCCCCCGCTCGCGCTCGAGATCGCCCGAGTCCATGACGCGCTCGGTCACCTCGGCCCCGTCCCGGAAGACGTGGGCCGCCTTGAAGACCGCGTCGATGAGCGTGGTCTTCCCGTGGTCGATGTGGGCGATAATCGCCAAGTTCCGGATGCAATCGGGCGTCGTCATGTCTCTCGCGCTGCGTTCAAATGGGCAAAAAGAAGCGCCCCTGGCCGGGGGCGCGGCGGTCTCTCAGCCGAGGTAATATACACTCCCGGGCGGGTTTTGTCCCGCCCGGGGCGCGCCCCGGTCAACCGTAATGGGTCCGGCCTGATTACAGCCAAAATGATGCCCCTCGCGTTTGCCCCTCGCCGGGGAGCGGGCATAGTCATCCACTCTTCACTATCGTCCCATTCATGCATCCTGGCTACAACCGCCCCCTCTATCTGCTGCCGTTCGACCATCGTCACTCCTACCTCACCGGCATGTTCCATGTCACACCTCCGCTGACTGCGGATCAACACGACGCGGTAACCGATAGCAAACAGGTGATCTATGAGGGATTCCGGAAGGCGCTGGCCCGCGGACTGCCGGCTGCCTCGGCCGGAATCCTGGTAGACGAGGAATTCGGCGCCGGCATCCTGCGCGATGCGGCCAGGAACGGCTATGTGACCGCGCTATCGACCGAGAAGAGTGGATCGGCCGAATTCGAGTTCGAGTACGGTGCGGCGTTCGTGGACCATATCGAAGCGTTCGGGCCTACGTTCGCGAAAGCCTTGGTACGCTACAATCCCGAGGGAGACCCGGCCCTCAATCAGCGGCAGACGACCCGACTCAAGCGGCTTTCCGACTATTGTCGGGGCGCGGACCAGCTGTTCATGTTCGAGTTGCTCGTGCCTGCCACGGAAGCGCAGAAGGATCGCGTCCAGGAGGATGAAACGACCTACGATCTCGCTGTGAGACCCGCACTGATGCTCCAGGCCATCCGCACGTTACAGGATGCCGGAGTGGAGCCGGATGTCTGGAAAATCGAGGGACTCGACGCGCGCGATGATTGCGAGCGAGTTGTGGCAACCGCGCGGCGTGAAGGCCGGCACGAAGTCGGTTGCATCGTGCTGGGGCGCGGTGTCGACGAGAAGAAGGTAACGGGTTGGCTCGAGACCGCCGCGTCAGTCCCGGGGTTTATCGGTTTCGCGGTGGGACGAACTACGTTCTGGGAACCCGTGGCCGACTACGTGGCGCAACGGACAACTCGCGAGGACGCTGCGTTTCGAATCGCCCAGCGCTACGGCAGATGGGCAGCGATTTTTGAGCGGCGTGCGCCGGTCATCCCCCTGTAAGGTTGCACGCCGAAAGGAGCCAAAGGATGGAGGAGCATGGCCACATGTACCCAACGCCGAGCGCGCAGCTCGCCCAGAAGCGACGCGAGCTCGCCCCCGGGATCGAGCGAGCGTTTCACGAGTTCGGCCGTCAGGTATTCGCGGCTGGCGCTTTGGACGCCAAGACGAAGCAGCTCATCGCCGTTGCGGTGGCTCACGTCACCCAGTGCCCCTACTGCATTCGAGGCCACACCAAGGCTGCTCGTCGAGAAGAGGCGACTGATCAGGAAATCATGGAAGCGATCTGGGTCGCTGCGGAGATGCGGGCCGGCGGTTCCTTTGCACATTCGCTGATCGCCCTTCAGGCGATGACCGGCGACGCGAAGTAACCGTCTTACCCGGCCCGAGGCGGAGAATCACCACGGTGGAAGACAGGGAGCGGGTACTGACGGGGATCCGGCCCACCGGTCCCTTGCATCTCGGCCACTATGTGGGCGCGCTCGAGACCTGGATCGGACTGCAATCGGACTACGACTGCTACTTCCTGATCGCTGATTATCAGGTCTCCGACCATGCCGACGACCTGGCCCGGGTGCGGGAAGCGGTGTGGGAAGTGACGCTGGACTGGCTGGCGGTAGGGCTCGATCCGGAGCGCAGCTCCTTCGTTGTCGAAAGTGTCATTCCGGAACATGCTGAACTGACTCTGTGGCTGAGCTGGCTCGTGTCGATCGGTAGGCTCCAACGGAATCCGACGCTGAAGGCGGAGATGAAGGACTTCGGCCGAAGATCCGTGCCAGTGGCATTCTTCACGTACCCGATCATGCAGGTGGCCGACATTCTCCTGCACCGAGCCCAGCTCGTCCCGGTCGGCGAGGATCAGCTTCCCCACATCGAGCTTGCCCGGGAGGTGGCGCGTCGCTTCAATCGGCATTTCAAGGAGGTCTTCCCCGAACCCAAGGGCCTGGTCGGACGGGTGCCGCGACTGGTGGGGATCGACGGCCAGGCCAAGATGAGCAAATCGCTGGACAACGCGATCTACCTGAAAGATACGCCGGCCGTCGTGAACGAGAAGGTCCGCTCGATGTACACGGATCCGACACGGCTTCGGGCCACTGATCCGGGCCACGTCGAGGGGAACCCCGTCTTCCTGTACCACGAGCTGTTCAACTCTGACCGGCAGGAAGTAGCCGACCTCGAGGAGAGATATCGCCGCGGCGCCGTCGGCGATGTGGAAGTCAAGGAGAAGCTCGCCGCGGCTCTCAATCGGTTCCTCGATCCGATCCGGGAGCGTCGTGCTCATTTCGCGGCTGATATGGCCCTGGTGCGCGACGCATTGGCGCTCGGCTCGGAGCGCGCCCGAAAGACGGCCCAGATCACGATGTCGCTGGTACGCGAAGCTCTTGATCTCGACTATCTCGAGAAGTTTCGCGAGTCCTGAGGAAAACCGCACGTGGCGGTGTGAATACCCTCAGGATCAGAGCGACTTCAAAAACTCGACGAGATCCTGCTGCTCCTCGGTCGTCAGTCCCAGGGTGAGCACGCGCGTGTAGTGCGCCACGACGTCCGTGAGAGTGGCCCCACTGCCGTCGTGGAAGTACGGCGGGTGCTGCCACAGCCCTCGCAAAGGGGTTGTGCGGTACGCCCTGTTTGCTGTGCGCGCAGCGTAGGCTCCATCGACGCCGGTTTCGGCCGGCGCGTGCAGCGTGCCGCTGTTGTTGTCGGTCCCCGTGCCGCCCACGTGGCAGGTGGCGCATGTCCGGTCGAACAGCGCGCGGCCGCGCTCGGCGGCAGCGGTGTCGAAGCTTCCGGCTGGTGGTGACGGAGCAGGCAAGCTGTGTTGGTAAGCTCGCAACGCGGGAAGCTTGGAGGTGACCAGGTCCGGCGACTGCTGGACATCGATCCCGAGTCGTTCGTCGGAGAAATTGCCTTGGCCATGCATCTGGGTGACGGCGACGTAGGCGTTCCAATACGAGATCGGCCCCTCCGCCGTGTACGTTTCGTTCTCGACCTCAGCCAAGCCGTAGGCGGGTGGGAGAACGAGCGGGGTGCTCTCTCCGTCCATGTTGAAGCGCGGGTCGTACTTGCCGGGCCCCCACGACTCGTAGACCGCCTTCTGCTCCGCGGTAACGGCCGGCGAGAGCGCGATGATGGCCCCGACGTTGAGGTCCCGGTTAGGCCAGCCGTCCATGCGACGCCCGATGCCGGGCATGACAGAGTTGTCGACGGTAGAGTGACAAAGCGCGCAGGTGACGCCCAGCCGTGTGATGTGGTTATTCTCGTCGACGGTGGCTTGGATGCCCACAACGGCGTTCATCTTGAGCAGTGCAACCGTCGTGGCCGGGCTCGTGAGGTCGACCTGCTCGAGGATTCCCGGAGGCAGGACATCCGCGTCCACCTTGAGTCCGACCGCCAGCGCCGTCGTCGGATCTACGTTCTGCTCGACGACTTCATGCATGTGGAGCGTGTCGGTCCAGAATTTCTCGTCACCGAACGTGTCGAAGCGGAAGATGCGCTGGCCTTCGGCGAGGAGCTCAGGCGTTGTCTCCTCCGCCGTTACGGTGTCTGGCGGCGCGGGCTCGGTTTCCTGGGAGTCCCGCTCCTCGCACCCAACCAGTGCGGTTCCCGCGGCCATGGCGATGATCGCCAATGGAGCAATACCGATACGCTTGTCAAGCGCGCGAGCCGCAGTGTGCATCATCTCGGCGATCATTCACTCCTCCGCTGTTACGGGTGCTTCCACCCCGCGAACCGAACGTTAGCATGAGCGGTCGGTACGATCGTACTCCAGGGTACGCCAATCATTGGTAATTCATATCAAGCGCTATCGTAAACCGCAACCGCTGGCAGCTGGAGGTGAATCGCGCCCTGGCACACTCATCCCCTTCCGGCTCTGGTTGCCGAGTTCTATCGTTTTGCGAGCTCGGCACTGAAGGTGGTCGGGGCGGCCGGATTCGAACCGGCGACCCCCTGCTCCCAAAGCAGGTGCGCTACCAGACTGCGCCACGCCCCGACGGCCGCCGCGGGGAGCGGCGGCGGATGGATCAGTAGCTGCCGGAAATATACTCCTTGAGGTGCCGGTTCTCGTACCGGGTCTCCCGGAGCTGAGACTGGACCACGTCCCCAATCGACACCATTCCCAGCATTCCCTGTCCCGGCCCCATGATCGGCAGGTGGCGGATTCGGTTCCGCGTCATGATGCCCATCACGTAGTCCACGGTGTCCTCGGCCTCGCCGATGATGAGGTCGCGGGTCATGACGTCGGCGACCCGCGTCGACGCGGCTTTGCCCATGTCGTCCGCGCAGCAGCGGAGGATGTCGCGCTCGGTCACGATGCCGACGGGGCGTTCGCCCTCGAGCACGACCAGCGAGCCGATGTTGTGCTCGACGAGCTGCGCTACCGCCTCCGCGATGGTCCGGTCCGGGGCGATCGTCCGCACCGCGGTCGATCCCTTCCGATCAAGGATGTCCTGGACGTTCATGCTGCCTCCTCGGGCTGGAGCGGCCACCGTGTTCAGTATCGAACGCCCGGGCCGCACGGGCAAATGCCGCGCTCGCCGCGAGCCGCGACCCATTCCGCAAAGGCGCTGAACGCCGCGCCGCGGTGGCTGACGCGGTTCTTCTCGCCCAGAGGAAGCTCGGCCAGGGTCGAGCCGTCCGGCAACACGAACACCGGGTCGTATCCGAATCCCCCCGTCCCACGTGGCTCCTCGGCAATCGATCCCTCGAGGACACCCTCGAACGTACGCCGGCTCCCGTCCGGGCAGGCGAGGACGACGAGCGAACGGAAGCGCGCCCGGCGCGTCTCCGCGGAGACGCTCGAGAGCGCCGACAAGAGCTTCTGCACGTTGTCCGCGTAGGTGCAGCCAGGGCCCGCGTACCTGGAGGAGCGGACGCCTGGCGCCCCACCCAGCGCGTCCACGAACAGACCTGTGTCGTCCGCGATCGCCGCCATGCCGGTGGCCTCGACCGCGGCGAGGGCCTTGAGCGAGGCGTTCTCCTCGAGCGTCGCGCCCGTCTCCTCGACCTCCCAGCCCTCGGCGAGGTCCGTGACCGGGACGAGTTCGACTCCGGTCCCGGCCAGAAGGGGGGCGATCTCCTCGACCTTGTGCGGGTTCGCCGTGGCGAGGACGAGTCGGGTCAGGGCGCGTTCAGAGGCCGAGCGCGGCGCGCTGGAGTCCGATCAGCTGGCGGATCCCGATGGCGCCCAGCTCGAGCAACGTATCGAGCGCACGGCGGTCGAAGGGCTCGCCCTCGGCCGTCCCCTGGACTTCGACGAACCGGCCGCTCTGCGTCATGACGAGGTTCATGTCCACGACGGCGGCCGAGTCCTCGCCGTAGCAGAGGTCCAGCACGGGGAACGACCCCACGATCCCGACCGAGGTCGCGGCCACGAACTCCCGGATCGGGATGGCGGGAATCCGCCCCTCGCCCGCGATCCGACCCAGGGCGTCGTGGAGCGCGACCATCGCGCCCGTGATCGCGGCCGTCCGCGTCCCCCCATCGGCCTGGAGCACGTCGCAGTCGAGCCACACGGTGCGCTCCCCCAGGCCCCCCATGTCGACCACGCTGCGCAGGCTCCTCCCGATCAGGCGCTGGATCTCGTGCGTGCGGCCGCCGACCCGGCCCCGACTCGACTCGCGGGCGGTGCGGGTGTGCGTGGCGCGCGGGAGCATCCGGTACTCCGCCGTCACCCAGCCCCTCCCCTTCCCCCGCATCCAGGGCGGCACGCCCTCCTCGACCGAGGCGGTGCAGAGGACTTTCGTCAGGCCGACCCCGATGAGGCACGATCCCTCGGGGTGCTGCAGGACCCCGCGCTCGATCGTGGTCGAGCGGAGCTCGGCCGGACCGCGGCCGTCCGAGCGGGGAGCTTCGACGCCGGCTTGCTGTCCCTGCACCATGGCCCGCAATCTATGCCCCGCCGACTCTTGCGGCTTGCCGCGCCCGGCGGGTATCGTGTCCTCGCCGATGACGACAGCGACGTTGAGCCGCCCGGTGAAATCCGCCCTCCTCGGCGTTCAGAACATGTCCATCCTCGTCGGGCGCACGGCCGTTGCGATGGTGCGGCCGCCGCTCTACTGGCGGGACACGTTCGTGCAGATGGACGTCCTGGGCGTCCAGTCCCTCGTAATCGTCACGCTGACGGGCATCTTCACGGGCATGGTGCTGGCCCTCCAATCTGCCGTCCAGCTGTCCAAGTTCGGCGCCTCGCTGTTCGTGGGTCAGCTGGTGGGAGCCTCCGTAGTGCGCGAGCTGGGCCCGGTTCTGACGGCGCTCATGGTCTCCGGCCGGGTGGGCTCGGGGATCGCCGCCGAGATCGGATCGATGCGCGTCAACGAGCAGATCGACGCGCTCGAGGCCATGGGCACCGATCCTGTCAAGAAGCTCGTCAAGCCGCGCGTGCTGGCGGGCATCATCATGCTGCCGATCCTCACGATCGCCACCGACTTCATCGCCATCATCGGCGGACAGCTCATCTCCTGGCTCATGCTCCACCAGAGCTCCTCGACGTACTGGAACGCCGTCTGGAGCGGCCTTTACCTGAGCGATATCTTCACGGGACTCGCCAAGCCCGTGGTGTTCGGCTTCGTGATCACGATGGTCGCGTGTTACCGGGGGCTGACGACCACCGGCGGAACGGAGGGGGTCGGCCGATCGACCACCCAGGCCGTGGTGCTCTCCTCCGTTCTCGTGCTGGCGACCGACTTCTTCATGACCAAGCTGTTCATCGAGGTCTTCGGTCATTGACGACGCGAGGACCGCTGACCCCGGGGCAGAGCCTGGAACGAGAGGATAGATTGAGGGTCCATGTTCCGTAGCCGCAGGAAGCGCAAGGCGATCGGGCATCCGGATCTGCATCCGGATCCCCAATGGGCGCCCCGCGCGGTGCCCGGACGCGATCGCGAGCCGGACCCCGAGAACAGGATGATCGACCTCGAGGACGTGCACCTCGCGTTCGGGGAGAAGGTCATCCTCGACGGCATCTGGCTGGAGGTAGACCGGGGCGAGACGCTGGTGGTGATGGGCGGTTCGGGCACCGGGAAGAGCACGATCCTGCGCATCATCCTGGGGCTCCTCGAGCCCGACGCCGGCCGCGTCTACGTCCACGGTGTCAACATCGTCCACGCGAATCAGGAAGTGCTGGACGAGGTCCGGGGTCAGATGGGCATGGTGTTCCAGGGCGGCGCGCTCTTCGACTCCCTCACCGTGGGGGAGAACCTCTCCTTCCGGCTGCACGAGACGGGCGAGCACTCCGATGAGGAGATCGAGCGCCTGGTCGAGGAGAAGCTCTCCTTCGTGGATCTCGAGCCCCGAGTCAAGAATCTCATGCCGGCGGAGCTGTCAGGCGGGATGCGCAAGCGGGTCGCCATCGCCCGCGCCGTCATGGGTAGCCCGCGGATCGTCCTCTACGACGAGCCGACCACCGGGCTCGATCCGATCACCTCGGAGACGATCAACGAACTCATCAACAAGCTTCGGGATCAGCAGAACGTGGCCAGCATCGTGGTGACCCACGACATCGGCTCAGCATTGACGGTCGGGAACCGGTTCGCGATGCTGAAGGACGGGCACATCACCTTCGAAGGAGACGCCCATGCGGTCCGCACCACCGACGACGAGTACATGCGCACCTTCATCGACGCGCGGATGAGCACGACATGAAGCAGTCGACGTTCGTGACCTGGGCCGAGCTACGCGTCGGCATCCTGGTGGTAGCCGCGCTGGCCATTCTGGTTCTGGCCGTCATGACACTCGGCGGTCGGCTCGGCGTCTTCAGCGAGAAGTATCCCCTCTACACGTACATGCCGAGCGTCTCGGGCCTGCAGCCGGGCGCTCCGGTGCGTCTCGCCGGGGTAGACGTCGGCACGGTGGACGAGGTGAAGTTCATATCCGCTGGGGAGCGCGATTCGATCGAGGAGAGATTTTCCCAGGCCTACGGGGACTCCCTGGGCGCACGCGCCCTCCTGATCCGCTTCACCGTCGAGGAGGACGTCCAGGAAAAGGTGACGCGGGCGTCGCGAGCCAAGATCGGCACCGTGGGCCTGCTGGGAGACAAGTACCTCGATCTGGAGGTCGGCGATCCCCGCGAGGCCCCCCTCCAGTCCGGAGACATCGTGCTCAACGAGGCACCGATCGACTACGAAGGGCTGATCGCCCGGGCGGCCGAAGGCGTGGAGGAGCTCGTGGGCTCACTGGAGGGAACGCGAGTGCTGGTGGCGCGGATCAACAACGGCGAGGGCACTCTGGGGAAGATGATCAACGACCCGGCCCTCTACAACTCGTGGGTTCAGCTCACCGAGCGCGGGAGCAATCTGCTGACATCGATGGAATCCGGAGACGGGACCTTGCCGGCGCTCATCAACGACCAGGAGCTGTACGAGCAGCTCGTCCGGACGACCGACGACCTCCAGCAGCTCACCTCCCAGATCCGGGAGGGTGAGGGAACGATGGGCAAGCTCGTGCGCGACCCGGAGCTATACACCGAGATGGTGCAGACCATGCGCGAGGGCCAGCAGCTCCTGGCGGAGATGGGAGGCGGCGACGGCACGATCGCCCGGCTCGTCAACGACCCCGCTCTGTACGAGCGGTTGAACCGATTCGTGGTGGAGTCTCAGGCGCTGCTGGCGGACATCCAGCAGAATCCCAGGAAGTACATCAACCTGCAGATCTTCTGAGCGCCGGCGTCGCCGCGCTCTCCCGCGCGGCTATCGCCATCCCCGCGATGCCGACCAGCGCCAGCCCGATCGAGATCCACTGGGCCGCCGTCAGGCCGAGCGCGATCTGCGGGTTCAGCCGCCAGAACTCGACCACGAAGCGCTCGATACCCGCCAGCACGAGGAACTCCCAGAACACGAACCATGGAGGCGGAGACTTCCTCAGCTGCCACATGAGCAGCAGGAAGATGGGAAGGGTCAGCAGGATCTCGTAGATCTGCGTGGGGTGCACGGGGACTGTGGTCGGCGGGCTGCCGGCCGGGAACGCGACCCCCCAGGGCAGATCGGTGGGACGGCCGTAGTCGTCTCCGACCAGGAAGCAGCCAACACGCCCCAGCATATAACCCACCGGCACGGCGGGCGTGACCGCATTGACCGCCTCTCCCAGGGGCAGCTTCCGCCAGCGCAGGAGGAGAATCACGCATACGATCCCCCCTACCAGGCCGCCGTAGTAGGTGAACCCCCCGCGGGAGAACAGGATGCCCGTCGGATCGGCGAGCAGCAGCCTCCACTCGCTGAGCGCCCAGTAGAGCTTGGAACCCACGAGGCCGCCGAGCAGCGCCGCCAGCACGACGTCCTGCCCGGTCCCCGGATCCCAGCCCCGGCGCTTGAACTCCCGCGCCACGACGATGCCGGCGCCGATGAACGCCAGCACCAGCATGACGCCGTACGAGGTCACGGTGAATCCGCCGATTCGGAACAGGACGGGAAACATCGGCCGCCAATATAGAGGTCGGGAAACAGAAAGCCCGGCTCTCTCGAGCCGGGCTCGTCGCTCTGGTGGAGGCGGTGGGAGTCGAACCCACGTCCGAAGAAGGCGCGATGAAGACCGCTACAGGCTTAGTCGACGGTCATTTTCCCCGGGGACCTGCCGCCGACACGCCAGCCACCGGGTAAGCCCCCGTCCCGACCTAGGCCGGGATCTCGTCACTCGCCAGGAGGCCCGGCGCGCGACCAGCCCACTTTAGTGACGATCCTTCTCCCGCCGGTGGGCGGCGACCTGGAGGGGATCGGGCTACCTAAGTTTCCTTACGCAGCCAGGGCGAAGTTGTCGTTCGCACCTATCGGTTCCCAGGACCGTTTAACGTGTGGACCTGAGATGCACGGCCTGCTGTCTCCACCTCGTCCGACCCCGTCGAAGCCGTTTCGCCCCCACGAGAGCGGGATGGAACACGTACAATATACCCCTCTCTCACCAAGCGTTCCACCCGAACCGTCTGGCCCACGGCCGCAGCCCGGCCCCAAAAACGAAGGCGCCCGGCCTGGAGGCCGGGCGCCTTGCGACACACGGTTTGCGAAACCCTGGGGAGCCGCAGCCACTCCGGATCGACTAGAGGCCGATCGGCTCCTGCGGGAAGGGGAACTCGTCGTCGGGGCACTGCGCGCCGAGCGCGAAGTTGAACGGCGCCCCGAACGGCACGTTGGTCTGGAAGCCGTCGTTGTTCCCTACGCAGAACCCCCATGGATCGTTCGTCTTCTGGCAGAAGAACACCATAAGGGGCAACAGATAGAGCAAGCTCCTCACGCGAAGCATTTCCTTCATTCTACCTCCCGGTCCGGTCGTCCGGTTACAATGGTTGCGACGCCCTGGGTTTCCGGGACAGTATCATTCAGCCCCGGCGTTGTCAACAGAGGCAAAGCCTCCCCGCCGGCCTTGCTGGAAGAAGCGTGCCAGCCTGGGCTTGCCGGGGCCGAGGGGGGCCTGGCCTCGCGGCCCGCCCCACGGCCGGACCCAGAGTGTCAGAAACCTGAGAGGCTCTCAGAAAAGCGAAACCGGCATCGCCCTCGCGTCGTCGGGCACGTCGACCTCAACAAGGACTGACCAGGTCCTTCAGAGCCGCGGCGTCCTGCGGGGTGATGATCCCTTCCTGCACGGTGAAATCGAGCAGGCGGCCGAAGTTCATCTCGGCGTTCGGGAACCCGGCCTGCTGCATCCTGAAGAGGAGGATGTTGAGGACGAGCCGCAGGATCGGGCGGCCTGCGAAGAGCTGGGCGATCCGGGAGCGGGCTTCGCTCACGCCCTCCGCGCAGGTCCCCGAAGTCCCCGGCGCAACTCCCCAGTGCGGAAGTGCGTTTCGGCCGGGCGGGGCGGTGAGTGCGACCTGATTGCTGCCGTCCGCGTCCATCGCGTATATCTGAAGATCTCCATCGCGGTCTGTCGCGAACACGATCTTAGTCCCGTCTGGCGACCAGGCGGGTTCGCCGTTGCCGCCTTCGGTCGTAAGACGCACCACGCCACTTCCGTCCGCGTTCATCACATACACTTCCCCGAAGTTGTCGTCGCGGCTGCTCCCGAAGGCGATCTTCGATCCGTCGGGAGACCACGAGGCGTTTCCGTCCGAGGCTGGGTTGTTCGTGATATTCGTCTGGTTCGCGCCCGTCGCGGCGTCCATCACGAAGATCTCGGCATCACTGCTGAATGGAACCTGGCGCATGAACGCGATCTTGGTCCCGTCCGGAGACCATTTCGGAAAGACATCGATCGCGGCGTTTTGCGTGAGATTCACCTGATTTGAGCCGTCGGCATCCATGACGTAGATCTCGCTCTGGAGCCCGATCCCCGCATCGCGGAAGGTGTGAAACGCGATCTTTGTTCCGTCCGGGGACCAGGAAGGCGCCAAGTCGGTATTCACGCTGTTCGTCAAGTTGATGGGATTCGTGCCGTCCGCGTTCATCACGAAGATGTCCAAGAGAACCGGAAAACCATCGCGGTCGCTCGCGAACGCGATCATCGTCCCGTCCGGAGACCATTCGGGGGTCATGTCGATGGCCGGGTTGTTCGTGAGGTTCGTCTCGCTGGTCCCGTCGGGGTTCATGACGTAGACCTCATGGTTCCCATCTCGCTCGCTCCCGAAGGCGATCTTCCCGTTGTCGGCGGCCACAGCGATCCGCCGTCCATTCAGGTGGTCGGCGACCGATGGGCCGGTCAGATCGTCGCCCGAGCAGGCGGCGATCAGAGCCACTCCGAGGGTCTGAAAAGCCCGACGGCGAGCCACGGGCAGGAGGGGGGGCGCAAGCCGGATGGGGGAGGCCTCCGCTTTGAATTCCGCCGACGAGAACGACCGGACATTAGCCCCCGGTCGACCGGTATCGGCGATCATCCTCGAAACATCGAACCTTGTCAAGCCGACAAAAAAAGCGGGGGGCTGGCCGCCCCCCGCTGGCGCGCCGGTCGTGCCGGCGCCGTTCCGGGATCCTCGGGGATCCTAGTACATGTCCCCCATCCCGCCGCCCGGCATGGGCGGGGACTTCTCCTCTTCGGGCTTCTCGGTGACGACGGCCTCCGTCGTCAACAGCAGCCCCGCGATCGAGGCCGCGTTCTGAAGCGCCGTCCGGCTGACCTTCGTCGGGTCGATGACGCCGGCTTCCAGCATGTCCTCGAACTGCATGGTCGCCGCGTTGAAGCCCCACGTCTTCTTCTCCGACTTGATCTTCTCGACGTACACCGCGCCCTCGAGACCGGCGTTCTGGATGATCCACTTGGCCGGCTCCTCCAGGGCCTTCTTCACGATGCTGACGCCGAGCTGCTCGTCCGGGTTCTCGAGCGTGAGCTTGTCGAGCGCCTTGATCGTCCGCAGGAAGGCCACGCCGCCGCCGGGCACGATGCCCTCTTCCACGGCCGCGCGGGTCGCGTGGAGCGCGTCCTCGACGCGCGCCTTCTTCTCCTTCATCTCGGTTTCGGTCGCGGCGCCGACGTTGATCACCGCCACGCCCCCGGAGAGCTTGGCCAGGCGCTCCTGGAGCTTCTCCTTGTCGTAGTCCGAGGTGGTCGTCTCGACCTGCTGCTTGATTGCCTTGATGCGGCCCTGGATGTCGTCGGCCTTGCCGGCGCCGTCGACGATCGTCGTGTTGTCCTTGTCGATCACGACCCGCTTCGCGCGGCCGAGATCCTTGAGCACGACGTTCTCCAGCTTGAAGCCGACCTCCTCCGAGATCACCTGGCCGCCGGTC
>JAICQP010000162.1 GCA_025937815.1 Gemmatimonadota bacterium | reverse complement strand
GGATCTCCATCTCGTCTCCCGTCGCCTCGTAGACGATGAGATCCAGCGCGTCCTCCCAGTTCGACGCGATCCACGCGCTCGAGCCCGCGATCATGATGGGCGTCGACTCGCTGGCCACTACGTTTCCGGCGGCGTCGGTCAACTCGAAGGTCAGCTCGAACTCGCCGAACTGCACTTCCGGATTCTCGAGCGAGCCGAACGCCTCCAGGATGCCCGAGGAGTCCGGGGTCAGCGCGTCCGTGTAGGTGGGTCCCACGGGCTCGGCGTCATCGCCCTCGGGCACCAGGCTCACCCGCAGCGTGTAGGGCGCGGCGCTGGGACTGGCGCCGGAGGCCTCCGCCAGGAAGTCGATGCGCTCGGGCGTGGCGGGGTAGTAGTGGGACGGATGGACGACGTACTCAGTGCCGTCACTGGCAGGGCGGTAAAGGCGCAGTAGCACGGGCTCCGACAGCGCGAGGCGGGCGTCGGGCAGGGAGGGCACGTTGAGCGTCCCCGAGACCTCGCTGCCGTGATCCGCGTTGCGGTCCCTCACCGTCAGCTCCAGATCGTATTCGCCGGGCTGGAGCGTGAGATCGGTCTGGAATACGATGGTCTCGCCGGTGAGCAGAGTCTCGTCGAACGTGTCGACGCTGACGCTCTGCTGCCACGACTCCTCGACCGGATCGCTGCCGCCCTCGGGCTCCAGCGACGCGATGACGTCGTAGGCCGCCTGCCAGCGCCCGTCGTCGGTGCGCACGAACTGGAGTGCGGCGTTGGAGAGCGAGATCCCGATCAGCGCGCGGGTCGAGTCGGCGGGGCCGGGGAGGTACCACACGTCGGCGACGAAATGGACGTCGCCGGTGGCGCGCATGAGATCGTGCTCGTCATAGAAGCTCTGATTCGAGAAGATCTGCGAGATGTCCACGTCCTGGGCCGCGGCGGGCGCCCCCGCGAGGCCGAGGATCGAGGCCAGGAGACCGAAGATGCGATAGCGATGAGCGGACATGGAAGCTCCTTCTGGAACTCGGGGGCCGGCGTGGCGTATCAGAGACGCCTGTCCCCTAGAATACACGCTTGCCTCTATCTTGGTTGCATCAGCGATGGGGAAACCGTGACATTGCAGCCGATGAGCCGACTCGTCCCGGCGATGACGGCCGCCCTGTTCCTGGCGGCATGCGCCAGCAAGCCCCCCGTCTCCTCGTACGGACCGCCCCCGAGAGTAACCGAGCCCACGCCCACCGCTTCCGAGGAGTTCGCCCTGATAGTGGGCGACGAGCTCACCGAGCAGGAACGGCAGGACCTGGCCACGATTCGGACCACGGTCTACACGCCGCCGCCGAACGCCAGCCCGCCGCAGCTCGACGCGGGCCTCGAGGAGCTGCTCGCGCAGGAAGGCGCGGTCCTCATCCACGAGAAGGTGGGATACGACATCCCGATCGTCCTGAACGACAGGGTGGAGTGGTGGATCGATTACTTCAGCTACCGCCTGCGCGACTCGTTCGAGCGCTACCTGATCCGCTCGGGAGCGTGGATGCCGTATCTGAAGACCCAGCTCCGCGAGGCGGGCCTGCCCGAGGACATGGCGTACCTGGCCCTCATCGAGAGCGGCTTCTCCACCCAGGCGGTCAGCCACGCGGGCGCCGTCGGTCCCTGGCAGTTCATGCCGTACACGGGCCGCGAATACGGTCTGCGCATCGACCGCTGGGTGGACGAGCGGCGGGATTACGAGAAGGCCACGCAGGCCGCGATCGCGTATCTGACCGATCTGCACGCGATGCTCGGCTCCTGGTACCTCGCCGCGGCCGGATACAACGGCGGGCAGGGAAGGGTCGGTCGCGCGATGATGCGGGACAACACGATCAACTTCTGGGAGCTCACCGGTATTCACGACGAGACGAAGAACTACGTTCCCAAGCTGATCGCCGCGACCCTGATCGCAAAAGAGCCGGAGCGGTACGGGTTCTACGGAGTGCCTTATCTCGACCCGGTGGAGTGGGAGACGGTGACCGTCCCCACCAGCTCCGACCTGTCGGTGATCGCCGCGGCCGCGGAGGTTCCGGTGGAGACGATCCGCGCGCTCAATCCGCACCTCCTGCGCGGCCGCACGCCGCCCGGCGAGCTGAACTTTCCGGTGCACATCCCGGCAGGGCAGGTGGACGAATTCACCGAGAACTACTACGCGATGCCGCCGATCGCGCGGGTCGACGATCCGCGCGCCGACGAGCCCGCCGCCGGGAATGGCGCCGAGGAGCCCGTCGAGCATCTCGTTCGAAGCGGCGAGACGGTGGTCGGGATCGCTAACGCCTACGGCGTCGACCCCCGGCAGCTGATGGACGCCAACGATCTGCGGTCCGAGGAGAGCCTCGCGGACGGCATGGTCCTGAGGATCCCCGGGGGCGCGGACGCGAGCGAGCAGATGGGCTTCCCCGAGCAGCCGGCGACGGCCGCCGGAACGGCCCCGCCGTCGGCGGCCGCCGCCGGCACGGCCGAGCCGACCCTCGCCCGAGCGCAGGAGGTCGAAGCGCCGCGGGCCTCGCGCACCCACCGCGTCCGGCGCGGCGAGACGCTGATGGCGATCTCTCGCACCTACGGGGTCCCCGTCGACGCCATCCGGCGCGAGAACGGGATCCAGGGGGACCGGATCCTGGTCGGCCAGGTGCTGCGAATCCCCGAGTAGGGGCGATCCGCCGTCGCTAGACGGGATTGGGGGCCCCGGCTAGGTTGGGCCCGAGATGCCGATCACTTCCGCTCCTCCGCTCTCCGTTCACGAAGCCCAGACGAAGATCCTCGAACGCATCCGCCCGCTGGATTCCGAGCGCGTGCCGTTGCGTGACGCGGCGGGTCGCGTGGCCGCCGGACCCGTCACGTCGGGACTCGACCTGCCGCCGTGGGACAACTCCGCCATGGACGGGTATGCGGTCCGGGCCGCTGAGGTGGCGCCGGGGAGCGAGCTGCCGGTCGCGCTCGACCTGCCGGCGGGCACGGCGTCCGGACAGCGCCTGCCGGACGCCGCCGCCGCCCGGATCATGACCGGCGCGCCGATTCCGGACGGAGCGGACGCCGTCGTCCCCGTGGAGGACACGACCGGGCCCGCTGGCGAAGGCCGCTTCGCCGAGATCGGCGAGAAGGTACGGTTCGACGTCCGGCCGCAGCCGGGGACCCATGTCCGCCGGCGAGGGGAAGACGTCGGCCGGGGGGCCATCGTGCTGGAGCCGGGAGACGTGGTGCGGCCGGCGCGGATCGCGCTCCTCGCGACCGTGGGCCGGGCCGAGGTCCTGGTCTTCCGCCGCCCGCGCGTGGCCATCGTCTCGACCGGCGACGAGCTCGTCGACATCGACCAGGCGGGGGCGCCGGACCGGATCGTGAACGGAAACGCGCACGGGCTCGCGGCGCAGATCGCCGCGGCCGGCGGCCTGCCTCACCCGCTCCCCATCGCGCCCGACGACCCGGCCGCCATCCGCAGGGCGATCGGCGGCGCGCTCGAGCACGACGCCGTGGTGACGATCGGGGGCGTCTCCGTGGGCCCCCGCGACCACGTCCGCGACGCGCTCCGCGACGCGGGGGTCGAGCTCGTATTCTGGCGCGCCGCGATCCGTCCCGGCGGGCCGGTGGCGTTCGGCGTGACCGCCGCCGGCCGGCCCGTGTTCGGACTCCCGGGTAATCCCGTCAGCGCGCACGTCACGTTCGAGCTGTTCGGCCGTCCCGCCCTCCGCCGGATGGCGGGGCACGCGCGGTGCTTCCGCCGCCCGCTGCGCGGCCGGCTGGCGGAGGCGGTATCGACCCGGCCCGAGAAGGCGTACTACCTGCGGGTGAGGGTCGAGCCGGATCGTGACGGCTGGCGGGCGTCTCCCGTCGGGGCCCAGGGATCCGCGATCCTGACCGGCCTCGCCGCGGCCGACGGGCTGGCGATCGTCCCGCTGGGCGTGGGCGATCTGCCCGCCGGGGCGGAGGTCGACATCCTGCCGCTCGAGGGATGGGCGCCGGAGGTCGAGGCGCCGTGAGCGGCGACCTGCGCCGCGCGAGCCGGGCCGCCCTCGACCTCTTCCGGCGCGCGGAGCGCGTCGTGATCACCACCCACGTCCAGCCGGACGGGGACGGCCTGGGATCGGAAGTCGCGCTCGCCCACTGGCTCAGGCGCGAGGGCAAGACCGCCAACATCCTCAACCCGCATCCCGCCCCGCGGCGCTTCCGGTTCCTCGAGAAGGACATCCCGGCTCCCGGCTTCGATCCCGAGGCGGCCGAGCGGCTGCTGGGGACGGCGGATCTCCTCGCGGTCCTCGACATCTCCGTGCCCGCGCGGCTCGGCGGGCTCGAGCCGTGGGTGCGGAACTTCACCGGCGACGTCGTGGTCGTCGATCATCACCTGGGTCCCAGCGGATTCGAAGGGGTCGACTGCCGCGATACGTCGGCGGCCGCGACAGCGGAGCTCCTCCACGAGCTGCTGGCGGGATGGGGGGCGGAAATCGTCCCCGAGATGGCGACCGCGCTCTACGCGGCGATCGCCTACGACACCGGCGGCTTCCGGTACTCGAACACGACCGCGCGCACGCATCGCGTGGCGGCGGACCTGATAGAGCGCGGCGCCGACGTGCACGAGATCAACCGCCAGGTCTTCGAGTCGGTGTCGCCCACCCGCGCCCGGCTCCTGTCGCGCGTGTTCGGCGAGTTCCACCTGGAGGAGGAGGGAAGGCTGGCGTGGATCGCCCTGTCGGGCGATCTCATGGAGGAGGCGGGCGCGGAGCCCGAGGACGTCGAGGGAGTCGTCGAGACGCTGCGCTCGCTCGAGCACGTAGAGCTCGCGATCCTGTTCAAGGAGCTCGACCGCGGGGCGACCAAGGTCTCGTTCCGGTCGGCGGGGGAGGTGGACGTGAACCGACTCGCCGGGCGGTTCGGAGGCGGCGGCCACAAGAACGCGGCCGGCGCCCTGATCAAGCAGCCGATGGGCGCGGTCGTCGAGGAAGTGCTCGCCGCGGCGCGCGAGTCGCTGGTCCAGCAGGTGGGTTAGCAGGTCGTGGAAGTGCTATACGAGGCTCGCGCGCACGGGGCTTGCCGGGCAGATACAAGGAACGAGGAGGAAGGCGATGCAGCGCATCTCCGACGACGAGAGACGCCGTAGATGCCCGGCAACCCCCGTGCGCCCGAAGGGTTGCGACTCCGCGACGGCATCTGTTGTGCTGGTCCTCCTCGCCGATGACTCGGGCATCGCCGTCGTCGGATCGCCTTGCATCTACCGCCGCGGAGTCGCAACGCGAGCCCCGTATAGCATTTCAACGACCTGCTAAGGATGCAGATCGTCGACGGCGGGATGTTCGCGTTCTC
>JAICQP010000144.1 GCA_025937815.1 Gemmatimonadota bacterium | reverse complement strand
GTATCGATCGCCGATCTGCGCGACCACGTTGGAGAAACGGTCGAGCTGCGCGGCTGGTTGTATAACCAGCGCTCGAGTGGCCGGATCTCGTTCCTGCTGGTCCGCGACGGCAGCGGGATCGCGCAGTGCGTCCTGGTCGAGAAGGACGTCGATTCGGACACCTGGAGCGCGCATCAGCGACTCACGCAGGAGTCTTCGCTCATGGTCTGCGGGAAGGTGCGGGAGGACGCCCGCGCGCCGGGCGGGTACGAGCTCGCGCTGACCCGGGTCGAGCCCGTCCAGATCGCAGAGGACTACCCCATCGGTCCCAAGGAGCACGGGATCGACTTTCTCCTCAACAATCGGCACCTGTGGTTGCGATCCTCCCGGCAGTGGCACGTCATGCGCATCCGCGACGAGATCATCTTCGGGATCCGGGAATTCTTCCGCGAGCGGCGCTTCGTCTGCCTCGACTCGCCGATCCTCACGCGGGCGATAGGCGAGGAGGCCGGCACGCTGTTCGAGACCGAGTACTTCGAGCTGGGCAAGGCCTCGCTCGCCCAGACCGGCCAGCTCTACGTGGAGGCCGGCGCGATGGCGCACGGCAAGGTGTACTGCTTCGGGCCCACGTTCCGCGCCGAGAAGTCGAAGACCCGGCGCCACCTCACGGAGTTCTGGATGCTCGAGCCCGAGATGGCGTGGTACGACTGGCAGGACAACATGGCGCTCCAGGAGGAGCTGGTGGAGTTCGTCGCGCAGCGGATCCTCGACCGGCGACGCGACGACCTGTCGGGACTCGGCCGCGACCTGACCGCTCTGGAGCGCGTAGAGCGCCCCTTCCCACGCCTGTCGTACGACGAAGCGGTCGAGCTGCTGCGCGGGAAGGGATCGAGGATCGAATGGGGAGAGGACTTCGGCGGCGAGGACCAGACGCTCCTCACGGCCGAGTTCGATCGGCCGCTCTTCGTGCATTCCTTTCCCAAGGCGGCCAAGGCGTTCTACATGAAGGAGCATCCGGAGCGACCGGAGGTCGTGCTGTGCGACGACCTGTTCGCCCCCGAGGGCTATGGGGAGATCATCGGCGGCTCGCAGCGCGAGGACGACCTCGAGCGGCTGATCGCGCGCATCCGCGAGCAGGGCCTGCCGGAGGAGGCGTACGACTGGTATCTCGACCTGCGGAAGTACGGCAGCGTCCCGCACAGCGGGTTCGGCCTCGGGTTGGAGCGGACTGTGGCCTGGCTCTGTGGGCTTGACCACCTGCGGGAGGCGATCCCGTTCCCGCGGCTCATGAACCGGATCACGCCCTGATGCGCGTCACTCCTTCTCCGAAGACTTGACCTCGTTCCACAGCCCGTCCAGCACATCCAGCGAAGACCGCTCCACGTCGATCCCCCGCTCCGCCGCCAGCGCCTCGAGACCGCGAAAGCGGGATTCGAACTTGCGGTTCGCGCGGCGCAGCGCCGTGTCGGGGTGGATGCCCAGCAGGCGACCCCAGTTGACGAGGGCGAAGAGCAGGTCGCCGAACTCCTCCTCGAGCGACTCCGCCGTCCCGGCCCCCGCCTCGGCGTCGGTCTCGACGAGCTCCTCGCCGACCTTGAGGCGCGCGCCGGCGGCGTCGGGCCAGTCGAAGCCGATCGAGGCCGCTTTCTCCTGCATCCGGTAGGCGCGGACGAGCGTGGGGAGATGCTCAGGTAGCTCCCCGATCACGCCCGCGTCGTTCTCCGCGGGCTTTTCCTCCCGCTTCAGGCGCTCCCACATGGCCTGGTGTCCCTGCCCCTGATACTCCGCGTCGCCGAAGACGTGGGGGTGGCGACGCACCATCTTCGCGATAAGGCCGCCGGCGACGGCTTCCATGTCGAAGCGCGCCTCCTCCTCCGCGATCACGATCTGGAAGGCTAGATGAAGGAGGAGGTCACCGAGCTCGTCGGTGGCGGATCGGTCGTCGCCCGCCTCAATGGCGTGGGCGACCTCGTGCGCCTCCTCGATGAGATAAGGGAGGAGCGAGCGCGGAGTCTGTTCGCGATCCCAGGGGCAGCCGTCGGGTCCGCGCAGCCGGCGCAGGAGCTCGAGCACCCCTTCGAAGCGCGGCTCGAATGCCGAGGAGCCGGCGGGTCGATCGAATTCGCTCATGGCGCGCGAACTTAGGCCGCGGGGAGCGAGTTGTCGCCCTCTCTCCGGGTCTCTATCCTACGCCGCCCATATGATCGAACCCCCCGTCATGGACGAAACCACCGCGCGGACCTGGATCGACGTCGATCTCGGCATCCTCGCCGGCAACGTGCGGGCGCTCCGCCAGCGGCTGCCGGACTCGTGCGGCCTCCTGATGGTGGTGAAGGCCGACGCGTACGGGCATGGGATCGAGCCGGCCGCGCGGGCGGCGCGGGCCGCGGGCGTCTGGGGGTTCGCCGTGGCCACGCTCGATGAGGCGGCGCGGCTCCGCGAGGCGGGGTTCGGTGAGCCGGTCGTCTGCCTGATGCCGCTGCTTCCCGGCGAAGCCGCTCGCGTGCTCGATCTCCAGGTCGTGCCCGCGATCACCTCGCTGGAACAGGCGGAGGCCTTCGACGCCGCGGCTCGGAAAACCGGGCGAACGATGGACGTGCACGCGGACGTGGACACGGGAATGGGCCGCACCGGCGCCTGGGACCGGGACGCCGTCGACCTGATCACGCGAGTCGCGAAATTGCCGGGCCTCAGAGTGGCCGGTATCTTCACCCACTTCGCCAGCGCCGATGAGGCGGGGCGTGGTCCAACCGAGCGACAGCTCGATCGGTTCGACGCGGTGCTCGCCGAGCTCGAAGCTCGCGGCGTGCGAGTGGGGTGCCTGCATGCCGCCAACAGCGCCGCGGCGCTCCGGTTCGCGCGCGCTTCCAGGCTCGGCGCGCGGGGAGGCGAGCCTCCCCGCGTCCTCGTGCGGCCCGGAATCGCGGTGTATGGCGCCGCGGGAGACATCGCCCCGGACGACGACGCGGGCCGATGGCGCGCGGCGGAAGGGCCGGGTCCTCCTCCCTTCGAGCCGGCGCTGTCGTGGCATGCACGCGTCCTCGCCGTCAAGGAGCTGGCTCCCGGCGACGCGGTCAGCTATCACGGCAGCTACGTAGCCCGCGCTCCAGAGCGGATCGCGCTGCTGGGTGTGGGGTACGCGGACGGGTGGCCGCTTGCCTTGTCGAATCGAGGTCGAGTCCTGTTGCGCGGTACCTTCGCGCCGATCCGCGGGGCGGTCTGCATGGACCTGACCATGGTGGACGCCACACCATTCCCGGACCTGCGGGCCGGGGAGGTGGCCACGCTCATCGGTCGGCAGGGTGACGTCGGACAATCCGCGGAGGACGTGGCCGCCGACGCCGGCGGAATCGCGTATTCCATCCTGACGGGGATCGGTCGCCGTGTTCGCCGGAACGTCCTGGAGGAGGATCGATGACCGAGAACAAATTCCGCGAGCGCAGGTCGGCCCATCGTGAGGAGTCCGAAGCCGAGCCCTCGGCGCCACCGGCCGGAGTAGCCGAGCCGGACACCACCGCGGAAGCCGTCTCGCCGTCCGAACCGATCGCAGAATCCGCCTCGTCGTCCGATCGGATCGCGGAACCCGAATCCGTTGAATCGCCGCCCGCCGAGCCCGCCGAGTCCGCGGCCGACTTCGATCAGCTCGAGGACATGGAGGTTCCCGAGCCATCCTTCCTCGAGCTGATCGAGCCGCACATCGAGATGGCTTTGCGGTTTCTCGGAGAGCTCCCGCTTACGCCCGAGGGCGAGCGTCGCGTGCTACCGCGGTGGGCGAAGCGCGAAATCGACCTGCTCGGCCTCCTCGAACAGCGCACCCGGGGGAATCTGCCTCCCCCCGAGCAGGAGTACCTTCAACAGGCGCTGGATCATCTGCGGACGATGTACCTGAAGGTGAGCAGGTGAGCGACGCGCGCGCACGGCTGGAAACGCTGGCGACGGAAGCGCGTGCGCGCGCCTACGCTCCCTATTCCGGCTACTCGGTCGGCGCCGCCCTCGAGGCCACCGACGGCAGCGTCTTCACGGGATGCAACGTCGAGAACGCTTCCTACTCCGTGACCTGCTGCGCCGAGCGGAGCGCCCTCTTCGCCGCCGTCTCCGCGGGTGCACGGTCGTTCCGGCGGATAGTGGTGACAGCCGGGGGGAGGGCGCCGTACCCCTGCGGGAGCTGCCGGCAGGCGCTGGCGGAATTCGCCCCGGAGCTCGAGGTGATCGTGGTGACCGACGACGGCGCCAGGCACGAGTTCACGCTCGATCGGCTCCTGCCGCATCCGTTCCGCTTCACGAAAGGGCGTCAGCCATGAAGATGGGCCGCGTGATCGGCGCGGTGGTGGCCAGCCGTAAGGACGAGAAGCTACAGGGCCTCAAGCTCCTGGTCGTCCGCAACCTGGACCTCGAGATGGCGAACGAGAAGGGATACGTGGTGGCCGCCGACGCCGTCGGCGCCGGGGCTGGAGAGGTGGTGCTCTACGCCACCGGTTCCTCGGCCCGACAGACCGCCATCACCGACGGCCGCCCCGTCGACGCGGTCATCATGGCGATCGTCGACGAATACGACGTCGGCGGCGCGGTGACGCGCGCGACATGAGCCCCGTTCATGCACGCCTCTGGGGGGCGCTGGCTCTCGCGTCCGCGCTGCTGGCCGCGGCCTGCTCGGAGGACGGCGCCAGCCCCGTCGGGGTGGAGCTTTTACCTGGCGGAATCCTGGCTGGAGGCGTCCAGGCTCTCGCGCTTACCGAGTTCGCACGCGCGCTGGACTACGAGATCTTCCCCTCGGATCGAGCCGACAGCGAGCGGCTTGTGACCGCGCACGACTGGCCCGAAGAGCCTGGATTCGAGAGCCGGGCGCTGTTCCAGTTCACCTTCGAGGCCTTCGATTCGCTGCCCGTCGAGGTGGAGGTCGTGGAAGCGCAGCTGCGATTGACGTACAGCCCCACGCCCGCCGTGCCGGTGACCTTCACCGTGCACCGCCTGACAAGCGAATGGGACGAGGAAGCGGCGACGTGGGAGCGGCGCCTGTTGGGGGCCTCCTGGTCCGAGCCGGGGGGCGACTTCGATCCGGAGCCGCTCGCGGAGATCACGATCGGGCCCGATCAACCCGATTCGGTGCGAATCGATTTCCCGCTCGATCTGATCGCGGACTGGCGCTCCGGCGCTGTCGAGAACCACGGCGTGATCCTCCTACAGCAGACCCCCGGAGAGACGGTCGATTTCGTGTCACGTGGCCTGGAAGGCACGAACCGCAACGGGCCCCTGCTCGACGTCGAGCTCGAGTTCCCGGGCCCCGGAGCGGCGGCCACCATACTGGCCATCGATGACGTGTTCATCGTCGACGACGAAGCGGCGCTCGAATCCGACGGCGGGCTGGTGGTGAGCGGCGCGGAGCCCGTGCGCAGGATCTTCCTCGATCCCGACATCGATGCGATCCCCGACGGGGTGACGATCGCTGCGGCCAGGCTCGTGCTGACGATCGACGAAGCGCGCGTGCCGGGAGATACGCTTACTGTCGTGGCCCGTCAGGTGTTGTCCGAATTCGTGGGAGAAAAAACGGTATTGAGCTCGGTGACGCCGGCCACGGTTCTCGGCGCCGCGGTGCTGCCGCCCGGGGCGGCGTCCGGCGACACGCTGTCGTTCGAATCTCCATCCTTGACGCGGCTCGTGCGGGAATGGATTCGCGATCCCGATTCGCGGCTCGGAGTCGCCCTCACGCTGTTCGACGAGCGCAGCGCCTTCGGCGGAGTGCGGTTCTTCGGTCCGGACGCGCCTGCGGACGTCCGCCCCCGGATACGACTCCTCTATATCCCGCCCTCCGACCCCGGGCTCGGGGAAGGGGGCCCGTGACCCGCTGGATGCCGGTGGTGCTTGGCGCGCTCGCGCTGCCCGTAACCGCGCGCGCGCAGGAGAGCGTGTTCAACCTCCCTGCCTTCGCGGTCCCCGAGGAGGGCTCGACGATCCGCACGCGCGCTCTGGGGGGCGCGGGAAGCGGGGTCGGCGGCGACGTCTTCACGCTAGCCAACCCCGCGCCGATCGCGCGATTCCGCCGCGCCGGCCTGTACCTCTCCCTGATCGGACAGAACGTGACCGTGGACGGTGAGGACGCCACCGGGGACTTCACCGACGTGATGTTTCCGATGGCGCAGATCGTCATCCCC
>JAICQP010000166.1 GCA_025937815.1 Gemmatimonadota bacterium | reverse complement strand
GCCGATCTCGACCCAGCGGCGACCGCTCCGGTCCGTCGACCTGGCGACAGGCGAGGAGACAGAGTGCAGGTACATCCGCTCCGACACCCTGATCGTGCCCGCGGGCAGCGTGGTCGCCGAGGCGATGCTCGCGATCGCGCGGGCCGACGCCGTGCTGGAGAAGCTCGGCGGCGATCACCTGGACGACGCCCGCGCGTCGCTGGATGCGCTCCTCGCGCGACTCCCCTGGCGAAGGCCGGGGCTGCCGTCCGTGCTGACCGCGGCCCCCGCGCCGCCGCCCGAGCCGGCCGAGGAGCCGGCGGAGGAGACGTGAGCGAATCGAGGATCTACCTCGCCGGATTGTCGGGCGCGGGCAAGTCGACGGTGGCGGCGCTCGTGGGGCGCTGGCTCGGCATCCCGGCCGTGGACGTGGACGCCGAGGTCGAGCGCGCGGCGGGACGGAGCGTGGCCGCGCTCTGGGCCGAGGGCGGCGAGGCGGCGTTTCGGGCGGGCGAGCGGCGCGCGGTCGAGGAGGTCGTGACGCGGCCGGGGCCGGCGGTCGTCGCGCTGGGCGGCGGCACGCTGGAGGACCCCGAGACCCGCGAACGGCTCGCCCGCTGGGGCCAAGGCGTCTGGCTCGACGCGCCGGCGGAAGCGCTCGCCGAGCGGATCGGGGACGGGGCGGCCGAGCGGCCGCTGCTGGCCGGCCGCGATCCAGCGCGGATGCTCCGCGAGCTGGCGGCCGCGCGCGGGCCCCGGTACGCGGCGCTCCCGCACCGCGTGCGCGCCCACGGTCGCCCCGCCGAGGCGGTGGCGGCGGCCGCGCTTCGCGCGGTCTCGCGGGCCGATCCCGCCGATCTCGGCGACGGCGTCCGGCTGGGCCGCGGCGCGCTCGCGCGCGCGGCCGACCTCCTCGCCGACGCGTGTCCCACGGCCGGCGAGGGAGTGCTCCCGGTGGTGACCGACTCCCGGATCTGGACGCTCCACGGCACTGACCTCGCCGACGCGCTCGCCTGGCGGGGTTGGACCGCGAGCCCGATCGCGCTTCGCGAGGGCGAGGCCGCCAAGGCGCCCGACGGGCTCTTGTCGATCTGGCAGGGGATCGCGGCGCTCGGCGCCGAGCCGGGCACGCCCCTCCTCGTCCTGGGCGGCGGCGCGCCGGGGGACGTCGGGGGACTGGCCGCGGCGACCTTCAAGCGCGGGATGGCGCTCGCCCTCTTCCCGACGACACTCCTCGCCCAAGTGGACGCCGCGATCGGCGGCAAGAACGCGATCGACCTCGGCGGGATCAAGAACGTGGTCGGCACGTATCACGATCCGGTCCTGGTCGCGATCGACCCCCTCTGCACGCTGACTCAGACCGAACGCGACTGGCGCTCGGGGTGGGCCGAGATCGCGAAATCCGGCCTGATCGGAGACCCCGATTTGTTCGCGCTCTGCGAGCGGGAGCCGGAGGCGATCGGGCAGCGGCGGCTGGCGGTGGTCGAGGAGGCGATTCTGCGGGCCGCGCGCGTCAAGCTCCGGGTCGTCCGCGAGGACCCGCGCGAGGCAGGGCCCCGGCGGGCGCTCAACCTCGGCCACACGGTCGGGCACGCGCTGGAGGCGGCAGCGGACGGCGGGCTGACCCACGGCGAGGCGGTGGCGATCGGCCTGGTGGCGGCGGCTCGACTGTCCGCCGACCTGGGAGTTGGCGAGCCCAGGCTCGTCGAGCGCATCGCGTCCGCACTCGCGGCGCTCGGGCTTCCCACCGCTCCACCTCCGGCGCTCGATCCCGGCCGGGTCCTGGCGCTCGCCCGCCAGGACAAGAAGCGGCGCGGCGGCGCGGTCCACGTGGTTCTGCCCGTGCGCCCTGGCGAGACGACGATCCGCCCCATCGACGAAGCCCGGCTCGCGCGATGGGTCGAGGACTCCTTCGGGACGGGCGTCGCGTCCAATCGGCGCGCGGCCGGGGCGAGGGGCACGGCGTGAAGGTCCTCGTCCTCAACGGCCCCAACCTCGCCATCCTCGGAACCCGGGAGCCCGCGATCTACGGGTCGGAGACCCTCGCCGAGATCGAGGCCGCGCTCGAGCCGGCGGCCAAGGAGCTGGGGATCGAGACCGAGTGGATCCAGTCCAACCACGAGGGCGATCTGATCGAGGCGCTCCAGAGCGGTGCCGGGAGGGCGGCCGGCGCGCTCCTCAACGGGGGCGCGCTCACCCACTACGGGCTCGCGCTCGCCGACGCGGTGCGCGCGTTCCCGCATCCCGTCGTCGAGGTCCACCTCTCCAACGTGCACGCGCGCGAGTCGTGGCGGCGCCGGTCGGTGCTTGCCGCTGCCTGCGTCGGCGGGGTGTACGGGTTCGGCGCGGACAGCTATCGCCTGGCCCTCCTCGCGCTGGCGCGCCTCGTCGAGGCCGAGCGCCGTTGAGCGCCCGCGGCGCGGTCCGGGGTCCGTCCGGGACCGCGCTCCCGCGAATAGTAGTGCCGCCGCCCGGCCCGAAGAGTCGCGCCCTCGCCGCGCTCGCAGCCGCGCGCGAGACCGCGCCCGCGGTCGGGATCGTAGACGGCGCACCGCCCATCGCCTGGGCCGCTGCGCGGGGCGCCAACGTCGTCGACGTCGACGGGAACGTGTACGTGGATCTCACGGGCGGGTTCGGGGCCGCCCTGGTTGGCCACCGCAACCCGCGCGTCGTGCGCGCGATCGAGCGGCAGTCGCGCCGGCTCGTACACGCGCTCGGCGACGCGGCGCCGCACCCGGAGCGCGCGGCGCTGGCGGCGGAGCTGTCGGCCAGGGGGCCGATCCGCGGCGGGCGCGTGTACTTCGCAGGCTCGGGCGCCGAAGCCGTCGACCTCGCGCTCAAGACCGCGCACCTCGCCACCGGGCGGCCCGGCGTCGTCGCCTTCGAGGGGGGCTACCACGGGACCTCGCTCGGCGCGCTGCGCGCGACATCGCGCGCGGCATTCCGCGTCCCGTTCGAGGACGCGCTCCTTCCGGCGACCCTGCGGGTGCCGTTCCCGGACGCGTATCGCCCGGCCTTCCGAGTCTCCGAGGAAAGCGTGGGCCGCGTGTTCCTCGATGCGGCGCTGGCGCGGATCGACGCCTGGATCGGGGATCCCTCGAAGCCCCGGCTCGGCGCCGTCATCGTCGAGCCCGTTCAGGGACGCGAGGGCGTGGTCGTGCCGCCGAGGGGGTGGCTGGCGGCCCTCGGTGGCGCGGCGCGGGAGCGCGGGCTCCTCGTCGTCGCCGACGAGGTTCTGACGGGCGGCGGCCGCACGGGGCGGATGTGGGCCAGCGGCCCGCTCGAGCCCGACCTCGCCGTCGTCGGGAAGGGGATCGCCGGCGGGATGCCGCTGGCGGCGCTCGTCGGCCGCCGCGCGCTGATGGCGGCGTGGGAGGGGGAGGGCGAGGCGCGGCACACGACGACCTTCCTCGCGCACCCCCTGGCCGTGGTCGCCGCCCGCGCCGCGCTGGCCGAGATCCGGGCGCGGGACCTGCCGCGTCGCGCGCGGGCGATCGGGCGGCTCCTCAAGGCGGGGCTCGAGCGCATCCGGCACGACCACCGCCCGGTCGGGGACGTGCGTGGCGCCGGGGGTCTGTGGGGGGTCGACGTCGTCGGCGATCGCGAATCCCGTGAGCCGGATCCTGCGCTCGCCAAGGCGCTCGCCCGGGAGCTCGCCGCGCGGGGATACCTGGCCCTCGCCGGCGGCAGTGCCGGGAACGTGATCTCGCTCACGCCTCCGCTCACGATCAGCGACCGGCAGATCGCGGGATTTCTCACCGCCCTCGATGCCGCGCTTTCCGACCACGCATGAGGTCGCGCAACCCCGGACCGCGCGGCGGGGTTTCAAAGGGAATGACGACACGGAATCTGACGCTGTTCGGCGTTCTCTCGCTCGGCGCCCTGGCGCTCGCCTGCGACGGCGGTGGCCCCGCCGCGCCGGGCGACCCCGACGACGGGCATCCCTCCGGCGTGCTCGCGATCGTGTGGGACGGCCGCGCCGTCGACTGGGGGGCGGACGAGATCCTGCGGGCGGAAATCGACGGCGAGCCCGCCGAAGTCGAGTGGCGATCGCTGAGCGACCAGTATCTGGGGCAGCCGGTCGAGCTGGGCCGCGGCGCCGAGACGACGACCGCGCCGCTCAGGCCCGGCACGACCATCGTCGAGGCCCGCATCTTCTCCGGAAGCACGGTCGCCGCGCGCGACACCGCTCAGGTGACGGTGCGCTACCGCGAGTCCTGGAACATGGCCCTCGAGGGGATGGTGGCCTATGCCGAGGAATCGGTCGGCGACGTCTGGGTGTCGAATGGACACGCGTTCGTCGCGCGGCGGCACGCGGGTGGCATCTCGATCGTCGATCTGAACGGCGGGATTCGCGAGGTCGGCCGCTTCACCGCCCCCAACATGTTCACGCAGGACCTCGTCGTCGAAGACGGGGTCGCGTACATCACGAACGAGACCAATAACTACCCGTTCTCCGTCACCGCGCTGGACGTGACCGACCCGAGCGACCCCCGCGTGCTGGGTGGCGTGCCGACGGCCGACACCGGCGTCGCGCACACGGTGTGGGTCGACGGCTCGCTACTCGCGCTCGCGTCCCAGGTGACCGACGCCATCCATCTGTACGACGTCTCGGATCCGTCGGGTCCGGTCGCGCTGTCGACCATCCATGCGCTGAACGCGACCGCGCACGACATCCACGTCCGCGGCGGGCTCCTGTTCGGCTCGTATATGGGGCTCCACGGCGACCAGGAGGCGGAGCTCGTCGTGGCCGGCGTCGCCGATCCCATGCATCCGGCCGTCATGGCCCGCGTCCACTATCCCGACGCGGTCCTCACCCATTCGTCCTGGCTGACGGGCGACGGCAGGATCCTCTACGTCACCGACGAGATCGTGAACGCGCCGATCCGGATCTTCGACGTGTCGGACGTCGCGCGGCCAGTTCTCGTAGCCACATACCAGCCGCGCCTGGGGACGATCCCGCATCACTTCCACGTGCGCGACGGGCGCTTCGCCTATCTCTCCCATTACAAGCACGGGGTCGAGGTCGTCGACGTCTCCGATCCGCTGCGCCCGAGGCTGGTCGGCTTCTACGACACGCATCCCGGCGCCGCGGCTGACGTCGAGGCGTCGTGGCCGGGATCGCTGTCGCCGTCCCACGAGAAGGAAGGGTTCCTGTACGAAGGCGTGTGGGGAGTGGATTGGACGCCGGACGGCCGGATCGT
>JAICQP010000020.1 GCA_025937815.1 Gemmatimonadota bacterium | reverse complement strand
GAACGGGCGTCCACGGCGGAGCTCAAGCCCGGCCAGAAGGACACGGACACCCTGCCTCCCTACGACGTCCTGGACCCCATCCTCGAGGCGTACGTCGAGCGCGACCTGGGGCGGCGGGACATCGTAACGCTCGGCTACGACGCCGCGGTCGTCCGCTGGGTGGTGGAAGCCGTGGACAGGAGCGAGTACAAGCGCCGCCAGGCGCCGCCGGGCCTCAAGATCACGACCCGCGCCTTCGGCAAGGACCGCCGGATGCCGATCACGAACCGCTTCCGCGGCTAACGGCCGGCCCGCGGGGTCGTTCCCGCGCCTGCTTGCTCGGTCGCCTGCCGCCTGCGGGGACGGCCGGGCAGGAGCTCCAGCATGTGGTGGCGGTAATGGATCGCCCAGACCAGCGAGAGGGCCAGGTACACGTATGCGACCTCCATGCGCCAGTGGGGGACCATGAGCTGGACCGCGAACGGCGCGAACAGCAGTCCCGCCTGCCACCAGTTGAGCTGGCGGTCGGCCAGCATCACGACCGCGAACAGCGACTGGGCCGCGGTGAGGAAGATCTCGTGCTGCTGCTGTACGTCGAGCTCGAGCGCGGCCACGCGGCCGGCGGAGATCGAGTAGACGAGCGAGATCGTTCCGATCAGGAGCGTCCACTGGTTGACCTTCGAGGAGATGAGCGCGGACATCGCCATCGTCGCGTGGCGCCGCATCGTCCACAGGGCCGCGATGATGAACTCGGGCGCCTCGGAGGCCAGCGGAGCGACCCACTGCACCAGCAGGAATTCGTCGACTCCGAAGTGGCTCCCGGTTTCGATCAGCGATTCGGCGAACGGCTCGGCGGCGAGGAAGATCAGCACCCCGGAATAGACGAATAGCAGCACGTTCGCTGCGATCCGCCGGGGACGCCGCAGCCGGCTGATGAGCAGAGCCGGGCCCACCAGTTCCGGCTCCTCCCTTCCCATCGCCCCGGTCCGGACGAGGTACCAGAGGAAGAGACTCACGAGCACGACCGTGTCGAGCCACCAGAACCTGCCCAGCGCCGCGATGATGAAGGCGTAGAGGGTGGCCACGGCCAGGAACTGCACGGCCACCATGTCCCCCTCTCCGAGGTGGATCGTCTTCTTCCGCCAGCGGGCCCAGAACAGCCACACGATCACCGGCCACCCGAGCCCGACCAGGAGACGGTTGGCGCCCGTCATGTTGGCCGCGGCGTAGTGGCCGTACACCGGGTCCTCGGCGGCGCGCCAGGCGAAGTAGAGGTCGACGGCGTACTCGGGGAGGATCGCGATGAGGGCCAGGATCGCCAGCGCGAGGGCCTGGCTCATCTCGAGCTGCGCCACCTCGGCGGCCCAGGAGAGCAGAAACGCAGCCCCGAGGATCGCGAGCCCGAAGACGAGGGCTTCCTTGGGCGGCGTCGTATGCAGCCCGCCGAATTTGAACGCGAGGCTCGGCAGCGTGATCGCGATGGCGCCCGCGAGCCACAGGAAGCGGCTCAGGTCCTTCACTCCTCGCCGCCCTTCCGTTCGACGCCCTCGACCGCACACCAATCGAGGAGCGTCTCCGCCACCTCGTCCGGAGCGTCGACGTGCGGCCAGCGCCCCGTTCCGGGAACGACGTGCTGGGGCATGTCGGGGCGGACGGCGCCGTAGGCCTCCGGGGCGGCCGCGTTGACGCGCGCCTCCGCGCCCCAGATCACGAGCGCGGGAGCGCCGAGCCGGGAGAGGGCGGGGCGCGGGTCCCAGGCGAGGTCGCCCGCCCAGAGGGACCAGAGCGGCCAGCCTGAATCGGGCTGGCCGGCGAAGCGCCGCAGGCCGTCCGCGCGCTGCTCGATGTCCGGCGGCGTGACGGCCAGGGAGCGCTCGAGGAGCCGGCGGCGGCCGGCGGCGCTCGATCGCCAGAGCCGGACGGCGTCCCCGATGGGCGAGCGCAGGGCCTGGTATGCGAGCGGACGCCACGCCGGGGCCTCGATCGACGCCACCCCGGAAGGCTCGGGAGGCGCGATCAGCACGACCCCCCGGGCTAGTCGGCCCAGACGGACGGCGGCCTCGACGGCGTAGGCCGCCGACAGCCCGCTCCCGACAATCAGCGTCGCCGCGTCGACCTGGTGGCGGACGAACTCCACGATCCCGTCGAAGAACAGGTCCGGCCCGAAGCGGAGTCGCGGACGCCCCGACCGCCCGAAGCCGGGAAGGTCCAGGAGAGTGGTCTCGAGGGCACCTGACAGCCGCCCGGCCAGCGGAGCCATCTCGGCGCCCGACGCACCGGCGTACAGGTCGTGCAGCAGAAGGGCGGGCGCTCCCGCACCCGCGCGCGTGAAGAACAGGTCGGCGTGTCGCCAGGGGTACGAGCCATGGCTGCCCGGCCCGGGCGGTGGAAGCGCGGGCGGTGACGACCGGCGTCCGCGCACGCGCGCGGCTGCGACCGCGGCCGTCGCGATCACCGCGCCGCCGAAAAGCTTCCTGGATAGGGGCATCGGGCCCTAAGCCTAGAAAAGGGCCACGCCCGGGGCAACTCTCAGGAGCTCCGGAAGGCGTGGATGTCGACGGAGCGCGCCCGCCTTCCGTCGAGGAACACCTCGAACGCGAAGGTGCCGGGCCGCGGCAGCTGGAGGTTGTTGATGTCCATGATCGTCTGCGCGGTCATCGGCCGGCCGGGCTCGGCGCCCTGGAGCGAGAGCTGACCGTTGATGTGGAACAGCTGCTGCCCGTCCTCGTCCACGAGCCGGATCTCGAGAGGATACGTGCCCTCTTCCCCGAGCCGCGCCTCGACGCGGAGCACCAGGGCGAGGTGGGGATGCGTGCAGGGAAACTCCGCGGCATGGATCGAGTTGAAGATCCCCAACAGGTTGAGCTTTCCCTCGCGGCTGACGTTCGCCGCGTCGCAACAGACGGCCAGGGTGATCTCCATGGCGGCAAGGCTACGCCCGCACCGGGACGGCCACAAGGACGCGGGTCGAAGGATCGGCGAGAGACGCGTAACGGTACCCTGGAGGCACGCGGGAGGAGCCCGCGGCCAGAGTCCCCACACGCCGCAGAGCCGTCAGCCGGCGAGGATATCCAGGTAGCGGGTCCCGGGTGCGTCGGTGATCGGAGGGTTGTAGCGGCGGACGAACAGCCGCTCGGCGATCCGCGCCTGTTCGATCGTCATGTCCGCGACCCAGTGGATGAACCGGGCGCCGACGCGCTGCATCTCGTCTGTCTCGAGGAGCTCGAGGAGCCGCGCCCTGAGGTCGCGCGCGCTGCCCACCATGAGGACCCGGTCGGGCGCGCCTCCGGTTCCGGCACCGACCAGAAACACGCCGGTCGTGCGGGGGACGTTGAGCCGGACGGACATCCGGCTCCAGCGGGTGAGATGCAGATCTTCCTTCATACGACAGTTCGCTCCCCTTCGGTCCTCCGCGTTCGGGGGATGGAAAAACAGGCTCACGCATGCGCGCGTTGCATCGCGCCGCGCTTTGCGCCACGTCCGCGGCGGGCCGCGTGCGAGACGGCGATCGCCGGGACGTCGAGATTCGAGCGAGGCCGAACCGATCGACTGACTTGCGCTCGACCCCGCTCTGGCGAGACGTGCCCCATCCGCGCGCCCCGCCGTGTTCGCGGTGCTCTCAGCCTCCGGGCTCCCCTGGTGCAAGAATCGCGCCCAAAAGCTGCAGAATCGCCTCGTCCTGTTTCAGCTCCCGGATGAGGGCAGCGGGGCTCCGCGGCCCATCGTAGACGCCCGGGACCTGATACCACTTCTCGTCGGCCGCCACGCGATGCCGCTCGCAGAGGGCGACGAGATTGCCGGTGTCGTCCCGGCCGCCGCAGTAGAGCGGCACGACGTGGCGGACGTCGATCTCGTCGCTCGGCGACCGCTTCCCGCAGACTTCGCAGGCCAGCTCGCCGGCGATCGACAGGACCGTCCGGTAGAGCGCCGTGTCCAGCGTCATGGCCTCACCGCCTCAGCTGTCTCCTAGCATTTGGACCAGCCGCAGTGCTTGCACAAGAGGCAACCGTTCTCGTTCGCCACCGGACTGCCGCAATCGGGGCACGAGGACATGGGGCGTGCCGGCATCGCGCCGGGTCCCTGGAACTCCTCGCTCCTGATCGCTGCCCGGACGACTACGTCCGCGCTGGCGGCTCCGCGCGTGGCGCCGTTGCCGTTCGACTCCACGCCCCCGTTGTCCAGGTCGCCGCGGCGCTCCAGGTAACGTTCCACCGCGCGACCGATCGCGTCGGGGGCCGACAGGATCAGCTCGCCGTTGTCCCAAACCGGGTTGGGGCCCGAGATGCCCTTGAGCTGGTCGACGATCGCGCGCGGATCGAGGCCCGAGCGAAGGGCCAGCGAGATGAGCCGGCACATCGCCTCCGACTGCGCTGCCGCGGCTCCCCCCGCCTTGCCGAGCGAGGCGAACACCTCGCACATGCCGGCTTCGTCCTCGTTGATCGTGATGAACAGGCTGCCGTCGCCGGTCCGGATCCGCTCGGTGACGCCGCGGGTGATGGCCGGCCGGGGCCTCGGCTTCAGGCGCCGCGGTTTCGTTCCGTTGACGGTCGCGCTCGGCGATTCGGCCGGGGCTGCCGCGGCCTTCGGGACCTCCTTCTTGTCGGTGACGAGGATCCCCTCGCGGCTTCCCTCGCGGTATACCGTGATCCCCTTGAGGCCCGCCTGGTACGCCGTGACGTAGATGTCCGCGACCGTCTCGACCGATACGTCGTTGGGAAGATTGACCGTCGACGAGATGGACGAGTCGATCCAGCGCTGGATGACGCCCTGCATCCGAACCCGGAAGTAGGGGTCGATGTCGTGCGCGGTGACGACGTATTCGGGCAGTTCCGCGTCGTCGCCCCACAGCTCCTGGATCAGCGGATGGTAGACCTTGTACTCGGTGAACGACTCGCCGTCGTCCTGCTTGACGCGCCGCTTGTAGCTGGTGCAGAAGATCGGCTCTACGCCGCTCGAGCTCTGAGCGACGATCGACCCGGTGCCGACGGGCGGCACGGTGAGCACCGTCGAGTTCCGCATGCCGAACTGCCTGATCTGCTCGCGGAGGTCGTCCGGCAGCCCCTGGATGAACTTGGACTGCGACACGCCGTCCCACGAGAAGAGCGGGTAGGACCCCTTCTCGCGGGCGAGGTCGATCGACGTCTGGTAGGCCGCGCGGCAGATCGTCTCCATCATGCGGTCGACGGTGGTCAGTGCCTCATCGGTGTCGTACTTGATCCCCATCTTGACGAGCGCGTCGCCGAGTCCCGTGATGCCGAGGCCGATGCGCCGGTCGGACGCCACCGCGTCCCGGATCTTCTCGAGCGCGTGGGCGTCCATGTTGTAGTCGATGACGTCGTCGAGGAAGCGGGTCGCGGTGCGCGCCACCTCGGCCAGCTCGTCGTAATCGAACGCGCCCTCGGCGCCGACGAATTTCGAGAGGTTGATGCTGCCGAGGTTGCAGGCGGTGTAGGCCGCCAGCGGCTGCTCGGCGCACGGGTTGGTCGACACGAGCGGGTTGGCGTACTCGACGTTGTGGTACTCCCGCATCGTGTCCCAGAAGATGATCCCGGGCTCGGCCGAGGCGTGCGCGTTCTCGATGATCCTGCGCCAGAGCTCGCGCGCCCGGACGGTCTTGAACGTCGTGCCGTTCCAGCGCAGGTCGAAGTCGGTGTCGTCGATCACGGCGCGCATGAACTCGTGCGTGATCAGGCACGAGATGTTCGCGTACTGCACCTTGCGCCGGCTCGTGTCGTTCTTGATCGTGATGAAGTCCTCGATGTCGGGGTGGTCGACCCGCATGGTGAGCATGAGGGCGCCGCGTCGACCCGCCTGGCTGACCGTGTTGGTCGACTCGGACAGGAGGTTCATGAACGAGGTCGAGCCGGGAGATCCGGCGACCGTGGCGTTCACGGGCGCGCCCCTGGGCCTGAGGATCGAGAGGTCGGTGCCCACCCCGCCGCCCGTCCGATACACCATCGCGCTCTCCGTCAGGCAGCCGTAGATGCCCTCGAGACTGTCCTCGGTGATGGGGATGACGTAACAGTTGGCCAGCGTCGGCTTGCGGCGCGCGTCCTCGCGGCCGGCGCCGTGCATCACGCGGCCGCCGGGCACGAACTTGAAGTCGAACAGGATGCCGAAGAACTCCTCGTACCAGTAGTCCGAGTCTTCCTCCACGCTGGCCAGGGCCCGCGCGACCCGCTCCCAGAGGTCGAGCGGCCCCTCCTCGCCGGGGGCGAGGTACTTGTTTCGCAAGACATCGGCGGCCAGCGCGTCCGGGTAGTAGTCGTCCGTCCGTCGGGCCCGCTCGAGGATTCCGGAGGCGTCGGGCTCGGCGAGGAACGTCAGGTAGCGGTCGCGCGGGGTTTCGGACATGAGGGACCCGTTCCTTCCTGGCTAGGCTGCGGCCTGGCGGCCTGGAGACTCTGGATCGGTCGCGACGACGAAGGGCGGAACGCCCTCGGACGGGGCCGGCGCGAACGGGGGAACTCGTGTGTTCGACATGCTTGACGGGGCGAAACCGAGTGTATCAGAGGGCCGTTTCGATGTCAAGAAAAATGCACGATATGCTGTATTCCCGGTCACAGATGCCACTATATATGGTGGATAATCGGGGGAGAACTCGGGGAGATCCAGGGCCGGAGCTGGGGATCGGTTGAGGACTCGGTGGGGATATCCGCGCACCCCGCAATCAGTTGACTGAAACGGTACCCCGGAGTACCCTTATGTGCAGACGGGAAGCTTCCCGCCAAAGGGTCTTTTCTACTGTTTCTGTGGAGGAAATATGGCGGAAGTCGCCGATATCAAGGACCAGGATACGATCATCGAGGCCACGCCCGCGGCGACCTCGAAGATCCGCGAGCTCAGGGACCGCGAGGGTCTGGAAGACAAGGGGCTCCGGGTGCGCGTCGTCGGCGGCGGATGCCACGGCTTCTCGTACGCCCTGGGATTCGACGAGCGCAAGGAGGGCGACACGGTCCAGCAGATCGACGGCGTCGACTTCCTCGTCGACAAGTTCAGTGCGCCCTATCTGATGGGCGCTCACGTCGATTTCGTCGACGGCCTGAACGGAGCCGGCTTCAAGATCGGGAACCCGAACGCGAAGTCGACCTGCGGCTGCGGCGAGTCGTTCACCGCATAAACCGAGACGCAGCGCCCCTCAGGGCGCACACCGCTGCACTGGAAAAACGGACGCTCCCCTCGATTCCGGGGGGAGCGTTCCCTTTTCCGCTTGTGGCCGACCGGGCGCCGGTACATGTTGGACATTGCCCGGCGGCTTCCCCACGCCCGGGGGCCGCTCGCGCCCGCTCATGACAGTCCATCGCCGCCTCGCCGCTCTGTTCTTCGCCGACATCGTCGATTTCAGCGGGCTCAGCGCCCGCGATGAAGCCGAGGCGCTGCGCCTCGTTCCGGTGTTCCAGGCCGTGACGCGGGAAGTCGTGGGCCGGTTCGGAGGCCGGATCGTGAAGTTCCTCGGGGACGGCGTGATCGTGGAGTTCCCCAGCACGGGAAACGCGATCGGAGCCGCGGCCGGGCTGATGGAGACGTTCGTCCGCGAGTCCGCGCGCCCTCCTTCACGAGCCTCGGGGCTGCGGATCGGCGTCCACGTCGGGGACGTGGCCATCACCGAGGACGGCGACGTCTTCGGGGACGGCGTCAACACGACGGCGCGGCTCTGCGAGGAGGCCGCCCCCGGACGGATCCTGGCCAGCGAGGATGTCTACCGGCAGCTGAAGCAGCGCAAGGAGTTCGCGTTCGCGCCGCGCGGGGATCGGGATCTGCAGGGCGTCGGCTCGGTCGGCACCTACGAGGTGACCCTGACCGGTCCCGTCGAGCCGGACCGGAGAGCGTTCCGCTTCGAGTACCCGGGCGGCGGATTCGGGTGGCTCCGCACGCCGCGCGGCCGGCTCGCGGCGGGAGTGGGCGTCGTCGCCCTGGGCGCCGTGCTGTGGGCCACGCGGGGGTCGTGGACCCCATGGCTGGCCGCGGACTCCGCCGAGAGCGCGACGCTAGACCCCTCGCGGCTCGCGGTCCTGTACTTCCGCGATCAGAGCCCGGCGCAGGACCTCGGGCACCTCGCGGACGGTTTCACGGAAACGCTGATCCACGAGCTCGGGGGCGTCGACGGCCTGAAGGTCGTGTCCCAGTACGGCGTTCGCCGGTTCGACGCAACCCAGACCCCGATCGACAGCGTGGCCCGAGCCCTGGAGGCAGGCACGATCATCGACGGCACCGTCTCGCGCTCGGGCGACAGCCTGCGGGTCCAGGTCCAGCTGGTGGATGCCACCGACATGACCCAGATCGCGAGCTTCACGGAGGTGCGGCCCTGGAGCGAGATCTTCTCGCTGCAGGACCAGATCACGGCCGACGTCTCGACCGCTCTGCGCCAGCGCCTGGGGCACGAGTTCGCGCTGCAGAAGCGGCGCCGCGCCACCGAGAGCGTCGAGGCGTGGGAGCTGGTCCAGCGGGCGGAACGGATGAAGGAGCAGGCCGAAGGAGGGGACGAGGCCGTGTCCGCCGCCATCCAGGGCGACGCGGACTCCCTGCTCGCGCTGGCCGGCGAGCTGGATCCCGCGTGGGCTGAACCGGCGCTCGTCCGTGCCCGCCTGAGCCTCGATGTCGGGATGGAAGCCGCGTTGACCGCGGGGCTCGACCACGTGACCGAGGCGTTGCGCCGCGAGCCGGGCAGCCCCGCGGCGCTGGCCTTGCGCGGGGCGCTGCAGAACGAGCTCGCGCGCGCGGCCTCCGATTCCGTTCGCGCGGCGGGCCTCCTCGCGGCTGCGGAGCGGGATCTCCGCACCGCCGTGGCCAACGACCCGACCTACGCCAGTGGCTGGATCACGCTCGCGGACCTGCTATACAACGACAAATGGGAGCTGTCGGAGGCGCGCGACGCCGCCCGCCGCGCGTACGAGGCCGACGTTTTCCTGCTGGAGGACGACCACTTCGTCTGGCTGTGCGAGATCTCGCTGCAGCTCGAGGACTACGACCAGGCGCGTCGCTGGTGCGACGAGGGCCGGCGTCGGTTCCCGGATCGCGAGCGGCTCCTGTCGGCGGAGCTCGTGCGGCTGGCCTCGGCGGGAGCCGAGCCGGATCCAGCCGCGGCGTGGTCGCTGGTGCGCGAGCTGGGACAGCACGCTTTTCCAGAATACAACGTGCCCGCCGCAAAGCTCTACACAGCGGCGGTCCTCGTGCGAGCGGGGCTTCCGGACAGCGCGGCCGCGGTCGTCACGGACGCGCGAGCGGGAGCACCCGAGGACGTCGCGCCGTTCCTCGACTACCTCGAGGCGTACGTCAGACTGCTCGACGGCGAGAGATCCAGGAGCGTCGTGCTCCTGCGGGCGTTCCTGATCGCGCTGCCCGAGTACCGCGCGATCGTGGCCCGCGACCACTGGTTCGACGAGCTGCGAGGCGATCGCCGATTCGAAGCCATCGTCGACAGAGTGCACCTGCCCGTCTTCTGCAGGATCCTCTGCGAGCCGCCCCTCAGTCCGACTTCGTGAGGTCGTACTCCGACGGGATGTCCTCGTCCCCCAGCTCGATCTGATAGGCGCCGTCGACGGCGCGAACCGGCATGCCCTGCATCAGCGCGGCGTCCCGGATCACGTCCCTGAGGTGGGTGTCGAGGTCCAGATGCTGGACCTCCTTCGAGGCCCGGTCATACCACGCGATCCGCACGCTGAGGGTACCCCCCTCCACTTGCTCGGCGCCGACGCTGCTCCTCTTCTCCTTGACGACCACGATCGGAAACATTGCCATCGCTGCCTCCTCGTTGTTCGGGTTCCCCCCACCCACGAGCCTGTTCAATCTCGAAGATGACCGTACTTTCCGAAAGGACGTCATGGTCGCCAACTCCGCAGGGGAGGGAAACCGTTGGGTCGACACGCTCGCACGCTGAGCCCGAGGACGCGCCGGATCGCCGCGGTCGTGGGCACGCTGGCCATCGTGGGGATCCTGGCCTGGGTGGTGACGCTGCCGATGCGGCAGACCCGGTTCCAGGTGGTCGAGCACCGGCTCGAGCGCTCGGGGCAGGAGGCCGAGGTGCGCGGGCGGCTGAGAAACCGCGGCGCGGAGGCGCGTCAGGTTCTGGTCGAGGCGTATCTCTACGACGGGGAGAATCGCTGGCTGGGGACCGCCGAGACGACCCTCGACGTGGCGCCGGCGGACTCGGTGGTGCCGTTCTCGGTGCCGATCGATGCGCGGCTCGCAGGGCCGCTGGAGCGGTATTCGCTCTACGCGGGGCTCGAGCCGAACCCGTTCGCGCCCGGGATGTAGCGCTCAGGCCTCGCGGACCGCCTCCAGCACTTCGTCCGCGTGCCCGTCGACCTTGACCTTGGGGAACACCTTCGCGACCCGGCCGTTCTCGTCGATCACGAACGTCGTCCGCTCGATCCCCATGTTCGTCCGCCCGTACATCGATTTCTCCTTCCACACGCCGTACTTCTCGCAGGCGTCCGAGTCCTCGTCGGAAAGGAGGTGGAAGGTCAGTCCCTCCTTCTCGCGGAACTTGTGGTGGCTGGCGACCGAGTCCTTCGAGATCCCCAGGATCACGGTGTTCTCGGCCTCGAAGTCGGGGAGCGAAGCCTGGAACGCGCACGACTCGGCGGTGCAGCCCGAGGTCATGTCCTTGGGATAGAAGTAGAGGACGACCTTCTTGCCGGCGAAGTCGGAGAGACGGGTGTTGCCGCCGGCGGTCGAGGGCAGGTCGAAGTCAGGGGCCCGATCGCCGGGAGAGAGACGGGACATGCTGGATCCTCCGGGTATGGGTTCGAAAGGGCGCGGGGCTCGAAGGTACCGTACCTTTCGCGGGTGAACCGCACCTCCGCGATCTCGATCCTCCGTTCGGCCCTCCGGAACCGCTCGACCTGGATGCTGCTCTCTGCCGCCGCGCTCTCGGCAGGTTGCAACGCGGGCGCAGGTGAGCGGGCGGCGGCCGAGCCCGCGCAGCCGGGGCTCCGGGGCACGCTCCTCGAACCGTCGTGGGACAAGCCCGACTTCACCCTGACCGACACCGAGGGCCGCGCGTTCGATTTTCGCGCCGGCACAGAAGGATTCGTGACCCTTCTGTTCTTCGGCTACACGCACTGTCCCGACGTCTGCCCGATCCACATGGCGAACATCGCGGCGGTACTGCAGGACCTCGACTACGACGAGCGGTCGCGGATCCGGGTCGTTTTCGTGACGACCGATCCGGAGCGGGACACCGCGCCCGTCGTGCGCGCGTGGCTGGACCGGTTCGACCGCTCGTTCATCGGGCTGCGCGGGACGCAGGAGGAGGTGGACAGGGTCCAGGCGGCGCTCCACCTGCCGGCGGCCATCCGCCAGCCCTCCCGGCCGGGGCCGCTCCCGGGAGCGTACGCGGTCGGCCACGCGGCCCAGGTCCTCGCCTTTACCGCCGACGGCCGGGCGCGCGTCGTCTACCCGTTCGGGACCCGGCAGTCGGACTGGGCCCACGACCTCCCGAAGCTCGTCGCCGGGTGGCGCCGGCCCGAGGCCGGCCGGGGCGCGGCCTCGGGGGGCTGAGCCCGTGCAGTGGTGGTGTTCGGCGCAGGGCCTGGCGTGGTCGTGGACCTGGCGGCCGTACGTAGGGGTCTGGATCCTGGTCGCCGTTCTCGTGGTCTGGTACGTCCGGCTCGCGCGGCGATCCGGTGGGGTCCCGGCCGGGCGCCGCTGGGCGTTCGCCGGCGGCGTGGCGAGCCTCTGGGTGGCGCTCGACTGGCCGCTCGGCGCGCTCGCCGCGGGGTACCTGGCCAGCGTCCACATGGTCCAGTTCCTCCTGGTGGCGCTCATCGCGCCGCCGCTCCTCCTGCTCTCGATCCCGGAGCCCGCCTGGGAGAGCCTCACCCGCCGGCCGGCGATCGCCGGCGCGCTCGAGCGGCTCACCCGGCCCATCGTCGCGGTGATCGTCTTCAACGGCCTCGTCTGGCTCACACACTGGCCGCGGGTGGTGGACGGCCTCATGTCGTATCAGGCGGGATCCTTCCTCATCGACATGCTGTGGATCCTGGCGGGGTTCGTCTTCTGGTGGCCGGTGGTGGCGAGGGTTCCCGCGCGGGCGCGGTTCGGGTACCCGCGCAAGGTGGCCTATCTGATCCTGGCCACGATCGCCAACACGGGCGTGTTCATCTACCTGACCTTCTCCCATCTGCCGGTCTACGCGACCTACGAGCTCGCTCCGCCGATCCCCTGGATCTCCTCGCGCGAGGACCAGCAGGCGGCCGGACTCCTCATGAAGATGGGCGGGGGGCTGGTCCTGTGGACCGCGATCGGGATCCTGTTCGGGCGCTGGTATCAGGCGGAAGAAGGATCGGGGGCGCCCCGGGCGGAGAAGGCCTGACGCCGCACCTGCCGTGAAGCCGGAAACGGGATACGGGACGCAGGCCCGCGCTCCGGTTGTATCCGATTTCCGCCAAAGCTAGCTTGCGCCCGAATCCCACAACGAGGCACGAGTGCCGAGTCCGAGCCGACTTATCCTGTTCGACATCGACGGAACCCTCCTGACCGCCGGCGGCGCGCCGCGGCGGGCATTCCGGAACGCCCTGATCGCGCATTTCGGGACCAACGGGGACGAGGCGCGCACGGACTTCAGCGGCAAGACCGATCCGCAGATCGTCTACGAGATCATGCGCCGGGCCGGCTTCGACGACGAGCGCATCGGCACCGGGATGGCCGAGCTGTTCGAGCACTACCTCGTGGGGCTCGAGCGCGAGCTGCCACAGGATGCCTCGCATCGACTCCACCCCGGCGCGGCCGAGATCGTCGAGATCCTGGCCTCCGATTCGCGGGTGGTGCTGGGGCTCGTGACCGGGAATGTCGAGCGGGGCGCCCGGCTCAAGCTCGAGCGCTTCGATCTGTGGCGGCGATTCCCTGTCGGGGCTTTCGGATCGGACGATCCCGATCGCGACCGCCTGCCGCAGATCGCGATCGACCGCGCCCGCCGCCTGACGGGACGGCCCTTCACCGGAGCCGACGCGGTCGTCATCGGGGACTCGCCGGCAGACGTCCGCTGCGCGCGCGCGGCGGGGGCCATGGCGGTGGCCGTAGCCAGCGGATTGCCCACTCGTGCCGAGCTGGCTGCATGCGAGCCCGACGTGCTGATCGACTCGCTCGAGGAATGGCCGGACCTCCTGCCGGCGATCGGCCTGTCGCCGGATCCCGCGCTCGCAGGATACTCGTAGGAACGAACGGAGGAAGCCGTGGAGTCGATCAGCGTCTTGAGCGTAGTCATCGCGTTCGTTGTCTTCCTGCTGCTCAGCTCGGTCCGGATCCTCAAGGAGTACGAGCGCGGAGTCATCTTCCGACTCGGGCGCCTGGTCGCCTCCAAAGGCCCGGGCCTGATCCTCCTCGTGCCGATCATCGACAAGATGCAGAAGGTGGACCTGCGAGTGATAACCCACGACGTGCCTCCGCAGGACGTGATCACCCGCGACAACGTGTCGGTGAAGGTCAACGCGGTGGTGTACCTCAAGGTGTTCGACCCCAACCGGGCGATCGTCGAGGTGGAGGACTACCTGTACGCCACCAGCCAGCTGGCGCAGACGACGCTGCGGTCGGTGATCGGCGAGGCCGAGCTGGACGAGCTCCTGGCCGAGCGCGACAAGATCAACGAGCGCATCCAGATCATTCTCGACGAGGCCACCGACCCATGGGGAATCAAGGTCTCGCGCGTGGAGGTCAAGCACGTCGACCTGCCGCAGGAGATGCAGCGCGCGATGGCCCGCCAGGCGGAAGCCGAGCGCGAGCGCCGCGCGAAGATCATCACGGCGGAAGGCGAGTTCCAGGCGGCCGAGAAGATCACCCAGGCCGCGGAGATCATCGCGCGCCACCCGCAGGCCCTGCAGCTGCGGTACCTGCAGACGCTGGTGGAGATCGCGACCGAGAACAACTCGACCACGCTGTTCCCGATCCCCATCGATCTACTGGACGCATTCCGCCGCTCTGTCGACAGAGGGTAAGCGCCGACGTCGTAGGCCGATCCCGGAAACCGAACAGGAGGATTACCGCATGCAGTTTTCGGCAATCAAGGCCGACGTAACCCGGATCGAGACAGCCGCCCTGGTGGTCAACCTGTACCACGGAGTTCAGAGGCCCGGCGGAGCGACCGGGGCGGTGGATGCGGCGCTGGACGGACAGATCTCGGAGCTCATCGCCGACGGCGAGATCACGGGGAAGCCGGGAGAGATCACGATCGTCCACACGAACGGCCGGCTGCCGGCCCGCCGCATCGTCGTGGTGGGCCTCGGGAAGAAGCAGGAGTGCACCCTCGAGACCGTGCGCAAGGCTACGGGCAGCGTGACGCAGCGGCTCCTGCGACACCGGATCACGCGGTTCCACACGATCCTCCATGGCGGCGGCGATCTCGAGACGACGGGGGTCGCCACGCGCGATCTCGCGCAGGCGATCGCCGAGGCCGCGCTTTTGGCCGGCTACCGGTACGATCGATGGAAAACGGTCGAGCCCGAGGAAGAGCCCGGCGAGCCGCGGGATCGCGAGAAGGAGGAGCTGCAATCGATAACCATCGTCGAGTCCGATGGCAGGAAGCTGCCATCCATCCGGGCCGGGCTCAGTCGGGGGGGTCTCCTGGCCGACGCGGTCAACTGGACGCGCGACATCGGGAACGGGCCTCCGAACGAGATCTACCCGGCCGCGCTGGCGGAGCGCGCCCGGCGGCTGGCGGAGGAGCACAAGCTGGAGATCGAGATCCTGACTCGGCGCGAGCTCGAGAAACGTCGCATGGGAGGCATCCTGGGGGTCGGACAGGGGTCCGCACACGAGCCCCGGCTGATCATCCTGCGCTATCGGCGCGGCGGGAAATCGGCGCCGAGCGTCATCGTGGGGAAGGCGATCACGTTCGACACCGGCGGCATCTCGATCAAGCCCTCGGCGAACATGGAAGAGATGAAGTTCGACAAGATGGGAGGCGTCGCGGTCCTGGGGATCATGCGCGCGGTCGCCCTCCTCAAGCTCAAGATCAACCTCATCGGGATCGTGCCGTCCGCCGAGAACATGCCGAGCGGAACCTCGTACCGTCCCGGCGACATCCTGACTTCGTATTCGGGGAAGACGATAGAGATCATCAACACCGATGCCGAAGGGCGTCTGGTCCTGGCCGATGCGCTGACGTACGCCTGCGAGCAGAACCCCAAGGAAGTCATCGATCTGGCGACGCTGACCGGAGCGTGCGTCGTGGCGCTCGGCCACTACGCCTCGGGCGCGTTCGGCGACGAGCGGATAGTCGAGCGGCTCACGCATGTGGGAGCGTTCACGGGAGATCGAGTGTGGCCGTTGCCCCTGTACGACGAGTACGGCGACGACATGAAGTCCGAGGTGGCCGACATCAAGAACTCGGGCGGCCGCTGGGGGGGCGCTTCGACGGCGGCGGCGTTCCTCAAGTTCTTCGTGAAGAAGGGCGTCGCGTGGGCCCACCTGGACATCGCGGGCACGGCGTGGACGACCAAGACCCAGCCCTATCATCCGATCGGCGCGACGGGTGCGGGCGTGCGGGTGGTCACGGAGTACCTGGCCGGTCGCTGAGCGTCAGATGGCGTACGGCGTAGCGCGGGGCTGGGGCCGATCCTGAAGTCGGGAGGAGAGCGACGTGGAGCTCAGCGAAGCCCTGCGGGAGGAGAACCGGCGGCTGCGCAGGCTGCGCCTCGTCGTGGACCTCACGCTCGCGCGCCTGTATCAGGATCCCGACCTGTCCCTCCTCGAGGCGCTCCAGCTCACCGAGCGGTGCCGTGACACCGCGCTGGCGATGTTCCCCGGCAAGGAAACCGCCTTCGATCTGATCTACCGGCCGCGCTTCGAGCGCGTGCTGCACGCCCGTTGGCCGCACGACATGCCCGACGAGCTGGGGGAGTCGTTCGTCCTCGGGGAGCCCGAGAAGAGGGCCCGGTGAGCCGGCTGGGGCGCGGGGTCACCTACGACCCCACGGGCGTCTTCCCGCCGACCATCAAATGGCTGATGCTGGCCAACGCCGGCGTGTTCGTCTTCGACATGCTCTTGCGCGGCGGCCTCGGTCTGACGCTGGTGGGGCTCCTGGGCCTCACGCCCGCAGCGGTGATAGACCACGGCTGGGTGTGGCAGCCGCTGACCTACATGTTCGTCCACGGCGGCTTCTTCCATCTGCTCTTCAACATGTTCGTGCTGTGGATGTTTGGCGGCGAGATCGAGCGGCTCTGGGGGTCCGCCGAGTTCTTGCGCTACTATGTCCTCTGCGGACTCGGCGCGGCCGCACTGTCGTTCGTGGGCTTCTACCACAGCACCGTGATCGGAGCCTCGGGCGCGGTGTTCGGGATCCTGATCGCGTTCGCGATGCTGTTTCCGGACCGGTATATCTTCCTGTGGTTCCTGATCCCCATCAAGGCGAAGTACCTGATCGGGGCCCTGGCGGCGATCGAGATCCTGACCGGCATCTCGGGCGGCGGGGACGGGGTCGCGCATCTCGCGCACATCGGCGGCATGGTGGTCGGGTTCGCGTACCTGAAGTGGTGGCGCGAGAGCGCTCCCGCGGAACGCATGATGACGCGTTGGCGGCGCCGGCACCTCGAAGTGGTGCCGGGTGGCGCGAGCGGCGCGCCGCGGGTCCGCGAGTCGGAAATCGACCGCATACTCGACAAGATCTCCGAGCACGGTCTGGCCAGCCTCACTCCGGAGGAAGAGCGGATCCTTGACGAAGCCAGCCGCCGCCGAGACCGGGACTGACATCCGGGCCGGTACCCCGGAGCCGCTCGACGCCATCTTCCGCCCGCGCTCGATCGCGGTGATCGGAGCGTCGCGGCGCCGCGGCTCGATCGGCTACGAGATCCTCCACAATCTGGTCGAGCACGACTTCCAGGGCGTCGTCTTCCCCGTCCATCCGACGGCCAAGGTCATCCACTCGATCAAGGCGTATCCCTCGGTCCTCGAGATCCCGGATCCCGTCGATCTGGCCGTGGTCGTGGTCCCCTATCGCCACGTGCTCCAGGTCGCCGAGGAATGCGGGCGGAAGGGCGTGCGCGGGCTGGTGGTCATCACGGCCGGATTCCGGGAGGTGGGCGGGGAGGGAGTCGCGCGCGAGGAAGCGCTGCTCGCGATCGTGCACCGCTACGGAATGCAGCTCGTGGGTCCCAACTGCATGGGCGTGATCAACACCGAGCCCGAAGTCTCCATGAACGCGACGTTCGCCCCGACGTTCCCGCCCCCCGGTCCGATCGGGTTCATGTCGCAGTCGGGAGCGCTCGGCGTAACCATCCTCGACCACGCGCGCGAGCTCGGGCTGGGAGTGTCGATGTTCGTGTCCGTGGGCAACAAGGCCGACGTATCGGGCAACAAGATGATCGACTACTGGAGCCGGGACCCGCGTACGCGCCTTATCGTCATGTACAACGAATCGTTCGGCGACCCCCGCCGATTCACTCGGCTGGCGCGCAGGGTGACCAAGGAGAAGCCGATCCTGGCGGTCAAGGCGGGCCGGACGCGCACGGGGGCGAAGGCGGCGTCGAGTCACACCGGCGCGCTGGCGGGTATGGACGTCGCGGTCGACGCCCTGTTCGAGCAGTGCGGGGTCATCCGCGCCACCACGCTGGAGGAGCTCTTCGACTTCGCGATGGCGTTCTCGAACCAGCCGGTTCCGCGGGGGGACCGGGTGGCGATCATCACCAACGCCGGCGGCCCCGGCATCCTGACCGCCGACGCCTGCGAGTCGCTGGGCCTGGAGATCGCATCGCTGACCGACGAGACGCGCGCCCGGCTGCGCGCCGAGGTCGCAGAGGAGGCCAGCGTCCAGAACCCCGTGGACCTGATCGCGAGCGCCGATGCCGCGACCTACCGGGTCGCGCTCGACATCGTCCTCCAGGACCCCAACATCGACGCCGCCATCGCCATCTTCGTGCCGCCGGTCCAGGTGGACGCCGGCGCGGTCGCGGCGGGGATCGCCGAGACGGTCGACCGGCACGACAAGACCGTGCTCGGTTGTCTGATGGGCAAGAAGGGCGTCCAGCTCGGGGTGACGGAGCTCAAGCGCCACAGCATCCCGGCATTCATGTTCCCCGAGTCGGCGGCCCGGGCACTGGCGGCGATGTGCCGCTACCGGCGCTGGCGCGAGCGGCCGCTGGTAGAGCCGGTGCGGTTCGAGGTCGATGCCGAGGGCGCGGCACAGGCGATCGCCTCGGCGCGTCAGGATGGCCGCGAACAGCTCTCCCTGGCCGAGGTAGAGGAGGTGCTTGGCGCCTACGGAATCCCGCTGGCGGGAAGCCGGTTCGCGGCCACCGCCGACGCCGCGGTCGCCGCCGCCGAGGAGCTCGGCTGGCCGGTCGCGCTGAAGGTCGAGTCGGCCGCCGTGGTCCACAAGACCGACGTGGGCGGCGTCCGGCTCGGGCTCGAGGACGAAGACGAGCTGCGGGCGGCGTTCGCGGCGATCGAGTCGGCGGTGGGGGCCGGACGAATGGAGGGCGTGCGGGTGCAGCGCATGGTCGAGAGCGGACGGGAGACCGTGATCGGCATGACGAACGATCGCCTGTTCGGCCCGCTCGTCATGTTCGGGCTGGGCGGCATCCACGTCGAGGTGCTGGGCGACGTGGCGTTCCGGATCGCGCCCGTGTCGGCGATCGACGCGGCCGAGATGGTACGCTCGCTCCGCGGCTATGCGCTGCTCGCCGGGGTGCGGGGAGAGCGGGCCGTCGCGTTCGATGCGCTGGAAGAAGCGATCCTGAGGGTCAGCCAGCTCGTGCTCGAGTTCCCCGAGATCGCGGAGATGGACGTCAACCCGTTTCTCGCCTTCCCGGAGCGCGAGCGCTGCGTGGCGGTCGACGGGAGGATCCGGCTGCGGCCGACGGACGCGAACGACCTTACAGGGGAGCGCAACGCATGACCGCGATCACGCTGACCACGGACTTCGGCACCGCGGACGGATACGTGGGCTCGATGAAGGGGGTCATCGCGGCGATCGAGTCGCGCGCGACGATCCACGACCTGACCCACCAGATTCCCGCACAGGACGTGAACGCCGCCGCGTACGCGCTCTACCGGGCGGTCCCCTACTGGCCTCCGGGCACCGTGCACTGCGTGGTGATCGATCCGGGAGTCGGATCCCGGCGCCGGGCGATCGCCGCGCGCGCCGAGCGCGACCAGTACCTCGTGGGCCCGGACAGCGGCGTCTTCACTCTCTTCTGCCCGCCCTTCAGCGACAGCGAGCCCGAGGCCGTCGAGCTCACCGACACGCGCTGGTGGCGCGACCCCGGGGCCACCTCCTCGACCTTTCACGGTCGCGACATCTTCGCGCCCGTCGCGGCCCATCTCGCGCGCATGCTCCAGGAAGGGTCCGCCGACCTGTCGGTGTTCGGGCCTGCCGCGCGCGACCTCCGCTGCTTCGACTTGCCGACGCCGGTCGAGGAGCGGGACGGAGGCTACCGCGGCGAGGTCCTCCACGTCGACCACTTCGGCAACGCCGTCACGAATCTCCCTGAACGCTGGGTGGCTCACGCCGGAGGCGCCGCGGTGGTCGAGGCGGGAGGCAAGTCGATGCCGGTCGTGCGGACGTACAGCGACGTGGCCGTAGGGGAGCTCTGCGCCGTGGTCGGCTCGACCGGATGGCTCGAGGTCGCGTGCCGCGACGACTCCGCCGCCTCGCGGCTCGGGCTCGCGCCCGGCCAACCCGTAGTGCTCAAGGCCGCGCCGAGGGGCTAGTGTCCTGAGTCGGAAATTCGTCGGCATTCGATGCCTCCTGCACCCCGGAGGGCTACGTTGCGATTCGTCGCCATAGCGACTGCTATTCGTCCTCATCGCGCCTTGCCCCCGGGCGCAGGAGTCCTCTCGATGCTACGACGAATTTCTGACTCAGGACACTCATGAAGGTCGACTGGGAGCGAACCGGCCGCGAGCTCGTCTTCGAAGGGCGAGTGATCGAGGTCTTCCGGGACACGGTCTGGACGCGCCTGGAGGGGGTCGAGCGCCAGGCCGTCTACGACCTCGTCCACCATCCAGGCGCCGCCGCCATCGTGCCGCTTCACGCCGACGGCACCGTGTCGCTCCTCCACCAGTTCCGCTACGCGCTCGGCCGGGAGATCTGGGAGATCCCCGCGGGGACCCTCGAGGAAGGCGAGCCGTTCCTGGAGTGCGCATCCCGCGAGCTCGAGGAGGAGACGGGGTATCGCGCGGCGCACTGGAGCGAGCTGGCGACGTTCTATCCATCGCCGGGCTTCTGCGACGAGGAGCTGCGCGTGTTCCTGGCGGAGGACCTGTCGGCGGGGAGCGGGGGGACGGAGCCCGACGAGCACCTGGATACGGCCCGGATCCCGCTGACCGAGGCGCTGGACTGGATCGATGCGGGCAGAATCGTCGACGCCAAGTCGATCGTGGGCCTTCTGCGCGCGCGCGAGCACCTCGCCGCGGAGGGGCGCTGGCCGCCGCCGGAGCATGGCGGAGCCGGGCGGGCCGGCGCGGAGCGGTGACGCCTCTCGATGAGGCCGGGGACGTCGTCATCGTCCTCGTCGCCTGCCCGGACGAGGAAACCGCCGGGTCGATCGCGCGGGCCCTGGTCGAGGAGCGGCTGGCGGCCTGCGTGAGCGCCACCGCGGACGTCCGCTCGGTCTACCGGTGGCGGGCAGGCGTCGAGGAAGCGCGGGAGCGGCTCCTCGTCATCAAGGCGCGGGCGGACCGGCTGGACGCGCTCGCCGATCGGGTCGTGGAGCTCCATCCCTACGAGGTGCCCGAGCTCCTCGCACTTCCGGTCGCGCGGGGGCTCGGACCGTACCTCGACTGGCTCCGCGCCGACGGCAGTTGAGGATAGGCGAGGGTCCGCGTACCTTCCGACCCGGCTTCCATCCAGGAAACGGAACTCCCCCATGCGCAGGATCGCGGTCGTCAACCACAAGGGCGGGACCGGTAAGACCACGACCGCCGTGCATCTGGCCGCCGGGCTCGCCACGGCCGGCCGATCCGTGCTCCTCGCCGATCTCGACCCGCAGGGCAACGTCGGGGCGTGGTTCGGCCTCGATCCCGACGAGTGCAGCATGGCCGAGATGGCCCAGGGGCGGCTCACCGCCGCCGAGGCCCTGATCGAGGTGCGGGAGAACCTCGACGTGATCGCCAGCGACTGGCGTCTCGCCGAGGCCGAGGAGCTCCTCGTCACGAGCCGCGAGCGCGAGAAGTGGCTCTCGAACCGGCTCAAGGGCCTCAAGGGGTACGAGTTCGCGATCGTCGACTGCGCGCCGTCGATGAGCATCCTGACGACGAGCGGCCTCGCGTTCGCCGAGGAGGTCGTGATCCCGATCTCGATGGAGTACCTCGCATTGATCGGCGTCAAGCAGCTCGTCGAGAACATCCTCCGGATGACGTCCAAGAACGGGAAGGCCGTGCAGATCACGGCGGTGGTCCCGACGTTCTACCAGAACAATCTGCGGAAGAGCCGCGAGATCCTGCTCGCGCTCGAGCGCCACTTCGGGCGCGCGCTCGCGGATCCGATCCGCGTCAACGTGCGGCTGTCCGAGGCGCCGAGCCACGGACAGACGGTGTTCGAATACTCGCCACACTCGCGCGGCGCGCAGGACTACCGGCGTCTCGTCCGGCGGTTCGCCAGTGCCTGAGCCGAAGCGGAAGGCCCGCGCCAAGGAGCTGAGCGCCGTCGGCGCCGACCCGCTGGACGCGCTGGACAGCGACCGGCTGGCCGGCCTGCTCGGCCAGCGCGCGGAGAAGCCGAACGGGGCGTCGCCCCCGCCCGAGGGGCAGCGCGCGATGCGTCGGACGCGCACGCGGCGCGAGGCCGCCGCGAAGAAGGCCGAAGAGCTGCAGCTCGAGCTCGAGACCCCGCCGAAGCCCGCGCCGAAGCCCGCGCCGAAGCCCGCGTCCCGGCACAAGCGATACGATCCGAGCCCGAAGAAGTCGGCCGTGCGAGGGGGCGAGGGGAAGGCGCCACGGGCCGAGCCGCCCGCCCCTCCCGCCGAGCCCCACGCCGCGCCTCCCGCCGAGCCGCAGGCGGCGCACGCCGCAGAGGCGGCCGTCCCGGCTCCAGCCCCGGAACCAGCGGCTGCCGCGCCGGCACCCATCGAGCGCGCCTGGGAACCGCCCTGGGAGGAGGTCGAGACGCTGGCGGCGCCGGAGCCCGACCCCGAGGATCCCCATGCCGTGGTGGCCTCCGCCCGCGCTCTCGTCGCCAAGGGACGCTCCGCGCAGGCCATCGCCCTGCTCGGGCGCGCGCTGGCGGGTCGCGCGCGATCGTCCGCCGTGGCGGTCGAGCTCGGTCGCATCCACTCGGGCGCGGGCGCCTTCCCCGACGCGGAGGAAGCGCTCCAGCTGGCGGTGCGTCTCGACCCCGAGAGCGCCGACGCCCACTTGGAGATGGGGATCCTCCAGAGCAAGAGGGGGCTGTACGCGAACGCCGTGCGGGAGATCGAGGAGGCGCTCGTCCTGGAGTGCGATCCGGCCCGGGGCAGCTACTACCTGGGTATCTGCTTCAACCAGCTCGACCGCATCGAGGACGCCGAGCGGGCGTTCCGGCAGGCTGTGACCGCCGATCCGCTCTTCGATCGCGCCTGGTACCAGCTGGGAATCGTGTGGGACAGGAAGGGCGACGTCGATCGGGCACGGGAGATGTACCAGCGCGCGCGGCAGGTGGCGGCGAGGGCGCGTGCCTGACCGCAAGCCCTCGAAGGGCGAGAAGGGCGGCACGGTCACGCGCGAGCACGGGTTCGCGACGCGCGCTATCCACGCCGGCCAGAAGCCCGACCCGTCCACGGGCGCGGTCATGCCGCCGATCTACCAGACCTCGACGTACGTCCAGGAGGCGGTCGGACGGCACAAGGGCTACGAGTATGCGCGCACGCACAACCCGACGCGGGCCGCGCTCGAGGCGTGCGTGGCGTCGCTGGAAGGGGTCGAGCACGGAATCGCGTTCGCCTCCGGAACCGCCGCGATCCACGCGATCCTGACTTTGCTCCAGGCCGGCGACGAGGTAGTGGCGGGGGAGAACCTCTACGGAGGAACGCACCGTCTCTTCGAACAGGTCCTGCGACGGTTCGGCCTGAAGTTCCGCTACGTGGATGCACGGGACGGGCGGGAAGTCGCCGCCGCGATCGGCCCGGCGACCCGCATGCTGTACGTCGAGACGCCCTCGAATCCGCTCATGCGGCTGACCGACCTCTCCGAGATGGGGGGGATAGCGCGCCGCGCCGGCTGCCTCTTCGTCGTCGACAATACGTTCATGACCCCGTACCTCCAGCAGCCCTTCGAGCACGGGGCCGACCTGGTCGTCCACTCGACCACGAAGTTCCTCAACGGCCACAGCGACATGGTCGGCGGGATCGTGCTCGCGAGGGATGCCGAGCTCGAGGGTCGCCTCCGCTTCCTCCAGAACTCCGTCGGCGCGGTGCCGGGACCGCTCGACTGCTGGCTCGCCCTCCGGGGTCTCAAGACGCTGCCCATCCGGATGGAGCGTACCGAGTCGAACGCCCGGCGGCTCGCCGCCTTCCTCGCCGCACATCCGAAGGTGGAAGCCGTGCACTACCCCGGCCTGCCGGACTTCGCCCAGCGCGAGCTGGCCGTGCGCCAGATGAAGGGCTTCGGCGGTGTGATCTCGCTCGAGCTCGCCGATGGCGAGGCCGGCCGGCGCTTCCTCAAGTCGCTGGAGGTGTTCCAGCTCGCCGAGAGCCTGGGCGGGGTCGAGAGCCTCTGCAGCCATCCCGGCGAGATGACGCACGCCGCGGTTCCCGCAGCCGAGCGCGAGCGCATGGGCCTCATGGATCGGCTGGTGCGGCTCTCGGTGGGGATCGAGGACGCCGACGACCTGGAGGCCGACCTCGAGCGCGCCTTAGCCGCGCTGTGACGGGAGCTTCGGGCGCGTGACGTTCGGTTTGTCCGGATGAGGATCCTCGTCGTCGGCAGCGGCGGCCGCGAGCACGCGCTCCTCTGGAAGCTCCATCGCGATCATCCCGAGAACGAGTACCTGTTCACCGGCGCCAACGCGGGCATGGAGACGATCGGCCGCGCGGTCGACGTGCCCCCCTCGGATGTCGCAACCGTGGCCGCGCTCGTCGCGTCGGAGGACGTGGACTTCACGGTCGTGGGGCCCGAGGTGCCCCTGGCCGCAGGGCTCGCCGACCGGCTCCGGTTCGACGGCCGCGCCGTGTTCGGCCCCGGCGCCGACGGCGCGCGTCTCGAGGGATCGAAGGCGTTCGCCAAGCGCTTGATGGCCGAGCGCGGCGTGCCGACCGCGCGCTTCGGAGTCTTTGGAGACCGGGCCTCGGCCGCCGCATTCGCGCGCGAGCTGGGCGAAGGCTGCGTTGTCAAGGCGAGCGGGCTCGCCGCCGGCAAGGGCGCAATCGTCTGCTGGGCGTGGGAGGAGGTGGAGGACGCGCTGGACGCGTGCTTCGTCCGGCGCGAGTTCGGCGCCGCCGCGAACGAGGTCGTGGTCGAGGAACTGCTCGAAGGCGAGGAGGTCTCGCTGATCGCGCTCACGGACGGGAAGTCCCTCGTCCCCTTCCTCCCCAGCCAGGATCACAAGCGCGCGCTGGACGGCGACGAGGGGCCGAACACCGGCGGGATGGGGGCCTACGCGCCGGTCTCGATCGCCGACGAGGCGCTCGTCGAGTGCGCGCTCGACGAGATCTTCCGCCCCACGCTGGACGGCCTCACCGCGGAGGGGATCACCTTCTCCGGCGTCCTCTACGCCGGCCTCATGCTGACCGCCGACGGACCGCAGGTCCTCGAGTGGAACGTCCGGTTCGGCGATCCGGAGTGTCAGGCCCTCCTGCCGCTCCTCGAGAGCGACCTGCTGGAGCTCCTTTTCGCGGCCACGCCCGGAGGCGTCGGGCTCGCCCGGACGCGGGCGATCTGGCGGCCGGGCGCGTGCGTGACCGTCGTCGCGGCTTCGGAGGGGTATCCGGGCTCCTACGCCACGGGCGTGCCGATCGAGATCCCGGACGAGCTGGCGGCGGAGAGCGCGTTCGGCGCATCCGGGGTGGTCGTCTTCCACGCCGGCACCCGGCGCGAAGGCGGGCGCGTCGTGACCGCGGGCGGGCGGGTCCTCGGCGTCACGGCCGTGGGGGACGACCTCGCTGCAGCCCGCGACCGGGCGTACGGCGCGCTCGCGCGGATCGACGGCGAGGGGCTCCGCTGGCGGACCGACATCGGCTGGCGCGACCTCTCGCGCGGGGGGACCACCGCGTGACGGCGCGTCTCCGCGGAGACGCCGCCCACGACGTCGAGCGCGGGCGCTCCGTGTCCCTGACGCGCAAGGACGATCCGCGAGAGGACTTCCGGGGATTCGAGATCCGGCGGACAACCGACGGCGCCGTCGTCGGATCGGTGGAGATCAGCCGCATCGCGCGCGGCAACTTCCAGAGCGCGTACCTCGGGTACAGGATCGCGGCCGCGGAACGGCGGCGGGGCTACATGACCGAGGCGCTCCAGCTCGCGCTCCGGCACGCGTTCCGCGCCCTCAAGCTCCACCGTGTCGAGGCGAACATCGAGCCTGGGACCGAGGCCTCGATCGCGCTCGTCCGGCGCGCCGGCTTCACGCGCGAGGGGTTCTCGCGGCGGTACCTGAAGCTCGGCGGCAGATGGCGCGACCATGAGCGGTGGGCGCTCCTGCGCGAGGACTGGCGTCCGCGGCGCGGCTCCCGACCGGCGCGCGGCCGCGCCCCGCGCTCCCGCGGAGCCTGACGTGCCCGAGCTCCCCGAGGTCGAGACGATCGTGCGCCGGCTCGCGCGGCGGCTCCCGGGCCGCACGGTCATCCGGGCGGACGTCCGCCGGCCCAACGTGGTGCGCGGATCGCCGCGGAAGCTCGAGCGCGCGCTCGAGGGTGCGACGATCGCGTCGGTGTCGCGGCGCGGGAAGTTCCTCGTCTTCCGCCTCGAGGACGGGCGCGTCTGGTGGAGCCACCTCCGGATGACGGGGCAGTGGAGAGTCGAGCGGCCGCGCCGCGGCAGCGCACGCCGGGCAGGACGCGCGCGCGCCGCGAGGGACGCGCCCGCCGATCCGTACGCGCGCGCGGTCTTCGATCTCGACGACGGCTCGCGCCTCACCTACGTGGACGTCCGGACGCTCGGCGAGATGGAGGTCCTGACCGCGCGCGGCTGGGCGCGGAGGGAGGCCGCGATGGGCGTCGAGCCGCTCTCGCCCGCGTTCACCCCGGATCTCCTCGACGATCTGCTGGACCACAGCGGCCGGCAGGTCAAGGAGTTCCTGCTCGACCAGGCGAAGATCGCCGGCATCGGGAACATCTACGCGTCCGAGGCGCTCTGGCGCGCGCGGATCAGCCCGCGGCGCCGCGCGCGGAACGTGGGCCCGGTTCGCGCGATGGCGCTCCACGCGGCGATCGTGGGGGTCCTGCAGGATGCGATCCGGAAGGCGGGGACCACGCTCGGCGAGACGTCGCAGGACTACGTCGACAGCGACGGCGTTCCCGGCGGGTTCGCGGAGTTCCTGGCGGTCTACGACCGGGAGGGCGAGCCGTGCCGACGCTGCGGCACCCCGATCCGGCGTATCGTCCAGGGTCAGCGCTCGACCTACTACTGCCCGACCTGCCAGCGGTGACGAATCGGTAGGGTTCGCCGTTCGACCTCAGCCGGCGGTCGGCGCACTCCCGCCCGTCGAGTCGAGCCGCGCCTGAATCCCTTCAAGGATCACCCGCTCAAGCTCGCCCGATGACGCATAGCGCTCGGGCACGCAGCCCACGCCGGGCTCGCACGACTCGTACTCGATCGCGACCTCGACGGCGGTACCCTCCCCCACGTCCTGGAATCGGACCTCGATCGTGGTCCAGGGCGTTGCCCCGTCTCTCGGGTACGCCGTCGAGGTCTTACAGGCGACGTGCTTCCCGCAGTCGCCGATCCTTCCCTCGGTCAGAACGCTTCCGGCCTCTGTGACGCGGACGACGGAAATCGGGTGCGCGGCCTCCTCGACGGCGGCAAGCGCAGCCTCACGGACCGGTTCGACAGCATGCCCCGCGAACACGGCGCGCTGCTCCCCTTCGGAGACGGGCGCGGACGCGCAGGCGGAGAGGGCCAGCGCGAGAAAAGCTGCGGTTCTCATGGTGCCTCCTTCGTGAAATCGTCGGTCACACCCGACTGGTCGACGACCGCGGGTCATGGAACGCAGTAGGCGCGGATCAGTGTGTTCACGTCCATCTGCGTCGGTGCGTCGATGAACTCGGTCCCCATCAGCACGTCCGGCCGCGCGGAATGGCCGATGATACCCATCAGGTGGCCCATCTCGTGAGCCGCGATGTGCGAGACGACGCGGAGGAAGGTCGCCCGCTGGATGCGCCCCTCGCGCAACAGGTCCTCTCCCTCCTCTAGACCGGTCGGGTTGAACCAGATCTCGCCTCCCGCCAGGAACGGCTGGCCATTCGCATGGACGGTGCGAGCAGAGAACAGTGGTGGGGAGAACGGGCGGTACGAGATCACGAAGTGGGCGTCTTCGGGATTCTCGGCCTCGACGACCGCACCCAGCTCGTTCGGTGTCATCGCATCCCAGCGGCGAATTCCGTCCATGATCGCGGAGCGATATTCCTCGCGGAATTCCGCGGGAAACGTCTCGTCGCGGTAATGGTATGAAAGCGGAAACGACGGCCAGCGGTTGAGGACGACCTGGGATGCGTACGTCGGCTCCACGTCACAGGAGCCATAGATGGGAATCTCGAGCGGGGGACTGGTGGGAGATCCGTTCTTACAGCTCGCGAGGCAAAGGAACAAACCAATCGACAGTATCCCTCTCGCCTTCACATATCAGAGTGTAGGCGCGGGGGGGGTGAAGACAAGGCGATAGGCCCGTCGAGTGACCATAGGTGGATGGCCATGACCAGCTACGTCCGGAAAAAAATCTTTGAGCGAAGCTTCAAGCCAGGGTGACGTGCTCGATGGTGAATCCCTGTTCAGATATGGTCAGGATGCCACAGGTTGCGGGCGCGCCGATACCACCCGCGGTCCCGGGATTGAAGTAGCGAACGCCGTCTCGGAGCTCCGAGACGGGCTCGTGGATGTGGCCCCAGATGACGAGGTCGACGCCCTGGTTTCCGAAGCGCTTCGCCAGGTCGTCGACGGAGGCGCGGCCGACGCGATGGCCGTGGACGAGCGCGATCCGGACGCCTCCGCGCGTCAGGATCTTCTCCTCCGGCAGCCGGTCGGCGAGCGCGCGCTCGTCCATGTTGCCGCGAACCGCCGTCACGGGCTCGATCGTCTCGATCTCGGCCAGGGCCTCGGCGCTCGCGATGTCGCCCGCGTGCAGGATCTCGTCGACTCCCTCCAGCGCGTGATGGAGCGCGGCGAGCACCTTGTCATGCGTGTCGCTGACGATCCCGATCCGCATGGTTTCCGCTGTGTCGCGGCCCCCGGCCCTTTTCCGTCGCGCCGTCATTTCGCGTACCGGTCGGCCCCGAGGAAGTGCAGGGAGACGTAGGGCTTGTCGCCCACGACCCAGCTGTCATGCGGAATCGGCGGGATGTAAAAGAGCGAACCGGCGCGCAGCTCGATGACGCGGCCGTCCTCGAACGCGGCCGTAGCGGTGCCCTGGAGCACCAGGCCGACGTGCTCGACCTCGCACCGCTCGGCGCCGACCGAGGCCCCGACGTCGACCGACCACTTCCATCCCGGCTCGTAGGTGGCTCTGCCGATCGCCATGCCGCCGATGTGCACGATCTCGAATCGGCCCTTCGACATCTCCCGCACCTCGTCGGGAGCCTCGAAGCGCTTGAGGACGACGGGATCGATCACGTGACCGGCGAGCAGTGCATTCG
>JAICQP010000130.1 GCA_025937815.1 Gemmatimonadota bacterium | reverse complement strand
TCCGAGCAGATCGCGCGGGAGGTCCGGGCCAACGGTCAGCGGGTGTGGACGATGACGGCCGCGAACGAGGGGCACGGCTTCGCGAAGAAGCCGAACCAGGACCTCCTGCAGCAGCTCGTTTTCCTGTTCTTCGAGGAGAACCTGCTACGGGCGGCCGCGATCTCGCTCAGACCCTGATCGCGTCCGGACCCGCCTTCCGCAGGGCCAGGCCGAGGGCCACGAGCGCGATCGCCAGGCTCGCGATTCCGAGCCACGCGCTCGCCGGCAAGCCGTCGCCGCTGGCGGTCACGCGCGTGACGGAGGCGGGCGTGTCCGAGTCCTCGGGGCCCGCCCATTCGACGACCTCGCCGCCGGCGTAGGTCTGGGTCACCGGCCAGGCGACCGTCGCCTCGTCGTCCGGATTCACCGCGACGAACGGGAACTCGACGAAGCGCCGCGGAGGGAGAGTACCCGTCCATGCCGCGCCCACGATCCTGCCCGCCGAATCGGTCATCACCTCGAGCTCCCAGCCCGGAACGTCGGCGAACGAAACGACGGTGACGGCGGCGGCAAAGCGGATCTCGACGCGCGTGGTCGGCACCTCGCGCTCGGTCGGCACGCGCAGCACGTAGCGCTGATACGCGCCGGGCGGGGCCTGGGCCGGCTGAACTACGGCGTGGGCTCCCAGAGTCATGGGAAAAAGGAGCAGAGCGACGAACGCCCAGGTCGGCGCCATGCGACTCACGACGGCGGCGGCACGTAGGCGAGTACGCCGGCCACTAGCGAGACGGCGAGCATGAGCGCGAGCTCGCGGCGGGTCGATGATCGCAAGGCCGCCTGCCCGGCGCTCTCGTCCAGACGCGGCATCAGTCGCCGCCGGTTCCAGGCGCCGAAGGCTACCAGGCCCGCCAGCCCCGCGATCTTGGCGAGGACGAGCCGGCCGTACGCCGATCCGAACACGGCGGGGACGTCGGGCAAGAAGAGCGCCGACTGGGCCACCCCGGTCAGGCCGACGACGATGACGGCGCCGAGGGCCATCCCGGAGACGCGTGAGGCGGACGCGCCGAAGGCAGCGGGGTCGAGCGCGGCGACGGCGAGCCACGCCACGCCGCCGATCCAGACGGCGATCGCGATCAGGTGGAGTGACTTGAGCGGGATCGACCAGCGCGGCGAGATGCCGGCGGAATGCCCCGTCGCCCCGCTCACCAGGACGGCGGCCAGAGCCAGCGTCAGCGCGATCCAGGGTCGCCGCGCGAGGCCTATCGCCCAGAGCGCGAGGAAGACGAGCCCCACGCGCAGCGCCTCGACCCGCCCGGGGCCGGTGCCGAGCGCGGCCCCGAGGTCGGGCGCCCGGCCCCCGGGCGTGACGTGCCACAGCCACGCGGCGAAATGGGCGCCGAGGAGCGCGGTCGACAGCGCGGCGAGGAGGAGCGCGGTCCGCATCGCCCCGCGCGGCGCGGCGCCGCCCAATGCGACCATCTGGACCAGCCAGCCGGCCAGCGCGACCAGCGTGAACATCGCGAGTCCGCGAAGGACGGCGGACACACCTGCGGCGATGTTCGGGCCGGCCGCATGGGCATGCCCCGCTGTGTCCGGCCGGTGCGCGGCCGGGGGACCGAGGGTCGGGACGGTGTCCGGGGCCCCCGCGGGAGCGCGCACGGTGAACCGGTAGCTCCCTTCGACGGGGTGCCCGTCGGCGGAGAGCACCCGCCAGTCGACCTGGTACTCGGCGGGAGCGAGGTGCGGCAGGTCTCCGATCAGCGTCCGGGCGTCCGTCGAATCGGCCCGGACCCGGATCTCCAGCGAGTCGCGCGCGGACCAGACGACGATCTGGCTGAGGCCGGCCTCCACCGGCTCGCTGAACACGAGGCGGATCATCGGCGGGCTCGCCGACAGTGCTTCGCCGTCCTCGGGAGAAGAGGAGACGAGGTGGGCGTGGAGGACGGCGAGGGCGGCCAGCGCGAAGGCCGAGGTCCTGCCGACGCTCCGGCCGGCCGCATGCGATTGCGCGATCAAGGCTGCCAGCGCACCCCCGCGTACAGTGAACGTCCGTCGGCGGGCTGGAAGTAGCGGCCCGCGGCATCGTCGACGGCGACCGTGGGCGTATATACCTCGTCGGTGAGATTTCGCCCCTCGACGAACGCAGTCGCCCCGAGGCCGTCGAGCTCCCACTCCGCGCGCAGGCCGAGCGCGAGCCATCCGTCGCTCGCGATCGTGTTCGCGCTGTCGACGAACAGGTCGTCAGGCACCCACTCGGCCGAAGGCGAGAGCGTCACCCCGAGCGGGTGCGCGTACTCCGCCTCCAGCTGGAGGACGTGCGTCGGGATCCCGGGGATCTCGTTCCCCCGGTGATCGGCATCGGACAGGTACAGGAACTTCGACAGCGTGTACGCCATCCGGAAGCCCGCCCGCTCGCCGCCTTCGTCGCCGGCCAGGAGCTCGACCGGCGCGGACAGCTCGAGCCCCGCCTCGAGTCCAACATGGCGGGTCTCGTCGACGTTGCGGTAGCTCGGCACGGTGAACGGCGCTCCCGGGAACGGCCGGACGTTGACGTTCACGATCTCGTCCTCGAGCTCGATGTCGTACGCCGACAGCTGCCACCGCCAGTCGCCGGTCCGCCCACGCGTCCCGAGCTCGAACTGCCACGCCCTCTGAGCGTCGAGATCGACGAAGCCCGGAACGGTCAGGCTGTTCAATTCGAGGAGCAAAGGCGGTTCCTGGATGCTACTCGCGTTGGCGAAGACCTGCCCGCCGATCTCGGGCAGCTCGACGAGCAAGCCCACGCGCGGCAGGAGCGCCTCGTACGTGCGCTCGCCCGTCTGATCGCCGTCGGCGAGAAAGGTGTCCTCGACCGCGCGCCGCGAACGGTCGTACCGGGCACCCACGATCGCCGAGACCCGGGGCGTGATCGAGAAAGCGTCTTCCAGGTAGACGGCCACGCCGCCCGCTTCGTCGCGCTGCTCCTTGGCCAGCGCGCCCTTCTCCCCGCCGACATTCTCGTACTGCCGATGGTCGACGTTTCCGAACGTGGGTTGGAAGCCGGCGACGAAGCGGTTCTCGCGTTCGCCGATCGGGGCGCTGTTCTCGTAGCGCACCTCGACACCCACGTCGCGGCTGATCTGATCGATCACGCGGAAGATCGGATGCACGATGTCGCGGAACTGGAAGTAGGGCGCCACCTCGAGCCGCTGGTCGGGGGTGAGCTGGGCCCGCATCTGGAGGCCCAGGTGATGGAGCGTGTAGTCGCGCCCCCAGTCGTTCGCCACGTTGGCCGGGGCCGCGAGCTCGGGGTCGGCCTCCAACTCGTCGCGGGTCAGGGAGCCCGGCAGGTCCTCCTCGACGTCGGCGAAGAACCAGAAGCCGCGCAGATCGACGCGCGGGCCGAGCACGATCCCCAGATGGCCGTTCAGCCGGTCGCGCCGCTGGCCGGAATGCCGCCGGAAGCCGTCCAGATCCGTGCGAGCGTAGCTCGCGTAATAGTCGATGTTGTCGAAGACCCCGCCACTCGAGACCTGGCCCTTGAAGAACCCGCTGGATCCCCCCTGCGCGTAGAGCCCGAACGGCGCCGCCGTGTAGCCGGTCCGGGTCTCGAGGTTGATGGCGCCGCCCAGCGTGCCGCCCCCGTACCGGAGCGCGTTGCCCCCCTTGTAGACCTGGACGTTGGCGGCGGTCAGGATCTCCAGCGACTCGAAGTCCGTGAAGCCATCCGCGTTGCGGTAGGGCATCCCGTTGACGAGCACGTTGACGCCGCGCAGGTGGAAGTTGTTGCGAAGGCCGGACCCCCGGATCGAGAGCTGGAGCTCGTCTGCGGCGCCGAAGCGGGATTGCGCGTAAACGCCCGGAGTGAAGCGCAGGACGTCGGCGAAGTTCGTCTGCCGGGTTCGCCTGAGCTCTTCCTCTTCGATGAGGTCGACGGAACCGGGGACCTCCCGCATCCTCGCGCGCACCTCGTCGAGCTCGCCGGGGCTGCCGATGGCCGCCAGCCCCTCCATGAGGATGGGGGCGGGAGACAGGACGACCCGGACGGGAGCGGGAGCGGACGCGCTCAACGTCACGGACCTGTAGCCCAGGCGATCGACGCGCAGCGCGTGCTCGCCTGCGGGGAGCGTCAGCTCGAACGCGCCGTCGTCTCCCGTTCGCGCGAAGGCCGCGCCGGCGGACACCTCGGCGCCGGCCACGGGCTGGCCCTCGGGGTCGACGACGACCCCCCGCAGAGCGGCCTCCTGGCCGGCCAGCGGGGCGGCAACCAGGTGGATCCCCAGCAGGGCGCAGGCGGCGATTCCGGCCGCGCGGGCGGGGAGGAACACACGATGGAACGACGACATGAATAGACCTCCGATCGGGACTCTGAAGACCGGCGGACGCCGTGCGCCGCCTGCCAGAAAAGAAATCCGCCGATCAGAGGGTCGGTGGCGCGTTTCCCCAGGGGAGGGAGAAGGGGACGATCGAGGCCCGGAGCAGGGGCCGCGCGTGGAGGAAGGCCTGCGGAGCCACGGGTGGCGCGGGCAGGTCGGACCCCACAGCGGGCGCCGGCATGGACGGGGCGGCGCTGGCCTGGCACTGGCCCATGCAGGTGCATGCCCCATGCGCCTCGGAGCCCGGGCTCGCGTCCGTCGCGGAGCCAGAGCCCGCGTCGTGGTCGTGGCCGGACCCGGGAGCCGGGCCGTGCTCCGGCACGGAGCCGGGGGCCTCCCCGGCCGCGGGCGCGCCATCGTGATGCGGGCACGGATGGGCGCCGAGGGCGGTCCCCAGGGACGACAGGACGAGGAGCAGCGCGATCACAAGCGCCGCGGCTCGCTTGATGTCTCTCGTCATGCCGCCTCGAGATGGTTCAGGGTTGCTACGAAGACGATCAATCTACCCGGGCCGTTCGAAAAGGAAAATCCCGCCGGGAACCCCAATTCCGCCGTGGGGTTACGTATATCGTCGGAGGATGTACGATGCCTGACGGCAACCGTAGTCGGCCGCGCCTACAATCTCGTGGGACGCACCATACGATAGGGGAGTGAGATATGAGGGAGAGAGAGATTCGTGTCGAGGTCGGCCAGCGGCTCCAGGAGATCCGCGGCCGGCGGGACCAGCGGACGTTCGCCGAAGCCGTCGATTCTGTCCAGCAGACGATCAGCAAGTACGAGCGCGGCGAAATCCCGCGGTCGTGGTTGTTCCTCGCCCGCCTGGCCGAAGCCGAAGGCATCGACCTGAACCGGCTCCTCACGGGACGCTCGGCCGGGTCGGGGAACGGCGCCGGCGGATGGTCCGAGCGCGTGAGCGAAGAGCAGGAAGAGACCGCGGGCGCCTCGATCTAGGTACGCGGCCTTCCTTCGATCGGCCTCCCCCGCGCCGGCCCGCGGGAATCCGCCTGCCATCCCGCCCTTTCGTACATGGCCGATTCCGCGTAGAATGCACCTTTCCTGACAGAGCGCGCGCCGTACGCCCGCGGTTCCCAAGTTTCCCAATGTCGCGTCGGGAGGCCCCATTATGAACCAGGCAGCAAGCCGCCGGAGCCCTCTGGAGCGGTTCCTCGGGCTGTTCACGGAGGTCCATGCCGGGGAAGGTCCTGTGACTCTGATCATGGCCTTCAACGTGTTCCTGCTGCTCACTTCGTACTATCTGATCAAGCCGGTGCGAGACGGTCTGATTCTCGCCGACGGAGGAGCCGAGGCGAAGGCCTACCTCGTCGGGGCGATGGCGGTCCTGCTCTTCTTCCTCGTCGGCGGATACTCGAAGCTCGTCTCGCGATACGAGCGTACGCGCCTGATCACAGTGGTGACAGCCGCCTTCATCGTTTGCCTCGTCATCTTCTGGGCGCTCAGTCGCATGGACGTACCCTACCTGGGCTATGTGTTCTTCGTCTGGGTGGGGATCTTCAGCGTCATGGTCGTGGCACAGTTCTGGTCGTACGCCAACGACGTCTACAACAACGAGTCAGGCAAGCGACTGTTCCCGCTGGTCGCATTCGGCGGCTCGGTCGGTGCCTTCGCCGGCGCCGGCATCGCGAGCTGGCTACTGAAGTTCATAAGCCTGTTCGAGATGTTGCTAGTCGCGGGCGCGGTCCTCGGCCTTTGCATCGTGCTGACCAACATCATCTCGCGGAAGGTGTGGGGGAAGGCGGCGATGGAAGCCCGCCAGCGCGAGCTCTCCGCGAAGGCCGAACGCGGGGACGCTGGAAAGAAGAAGGAGAGTCTCGGATTCGACATGCTCTTCCGGTACAAATACATCGGGTTGATCGCCCTGCTTATCCTGCTGCTCAATCTCGTCAACACGACCGGCGGTTACATCCTCGATGTCCTGGTGCTGGATTACGGAGAGGCTACCGCCGACCAGGTTATAGAAGCGGCTGTGGGGTCCGGCTCGGCCGCTTCGATCGGCGACCAGCAGTTCGAGGATCCGACGAGCGACGAGGCCCGCGACGAGATCGAGGGAACGGTAATCTCCAGCTTCTATGCGACGTTTTACTTCTGGGTCAACCTGCTGGGGATGGTCCTGCAGCTGTTCGTGGTGGGGCGTCTCATCAAGTACTTCGGAATCAAGGCTGGTCTTCTGTGGCTGCCGATCATCGCGCTCGGCACCTACGCGCTGATCTTCTTCGCGCCGGTAATCCGGTACGCCCGGATCGGGAAGACCGCCGAGAACGCATCCGACTATTCGGTCAACAAGACGACGATTCAGATGCTGTTCCTGCCCACTACGCACGAGATCAAATACAAGGCGAAGCAGGTCACCGATAGCTTCATGCAGCGGATCGGCGACGTGGGGTCTGCGATCGTCGTGTTCCTCGGCACGGTCGTGTTCACTTTCGGGCCACGGGGCTTTGCGCTCCTGAACCTCGGCATGATCCTGATCTGGTTCGTGGTCGTCTTCATGATCGTGCGCGAGCACGCCGAGATCGAGAAGGGGAACCGTCC
>JAICQP010000076.1 GCA_025937815.1 Gemmatimonadota bacterium | reverse complement strand
GTTGGCCGGTGGCGCGCGCTCTTCTCGAAGACGACGTCGGGGGTCGGATGCTCGGGGAAGACGACCGCGGAGGCGCCGACCGAGAACGGAAACAGGAGGTTCGACCCGGTCGCGTAGCCGAAGAAGAGCTTGGGTACCGACATCGTGACGTCCCCTTCTGAAATCTCCAACACGCCCTTGGCGTAGCACTCGGTCGTGTTCGCGTACGAGGCGTGCGTCTGGAGGACCGCCTTGGGCCGGCCGGTCGTGCCGCCCGAGAAGAGCCAGATCGCCGAGTCGTCGCGGTGCGTGGGGAAGCTCGCGCGCTCGGGGGGCGCCGCGGCGAGCGCGGCGTCGAGCTCCTCGCCAGCCACGAGCAGCGAGCGAAAGCAGGGGGCCTGCTCACCCGCGCGCCGGAACGCGTCGGCGGCATCGGGCTCCACGATCGCGGCCTTGGCGCGCGTGTACTCGACGAAGTACGCGATCGAGTCGTCGGGGAGGCGCGGGTTCACCATGACCACCACAGCGCCGATCTTGAGCACGCCGAACAGGGCGCCGACGAACCCGGGTCCGTCGTCCAGCGCGAGGATCACCCGCTGCTCGGGCTCGACACCGGCGTCCGCGAGCACGCTCCCGTAGCGCGCGGCGAGCGAGGCGATCTCCGCGTACGTCCAGTTCCGTTCGTCCGTGCGAAGCGCGATACGGCCGCCGCGCCCTTCCCGCAGCCGGGCGTCCAGGAACCAGTCAGCCATGTTGAACTCTTCCGGCGGCACGAATGGCATGGAGACCGAGTCTATGCCGCGGGCCAGAGCCAGGCGAACGTCAGGCCCGTGAGTACGCCGTAGACGAGACCGTCGAAGGTCGAGCGCAGCGTCCGACTCCATTTCGTCTGGTACCAGATGGAGCGCTGCCAGAGGGCGAGGGAGTGGCCCACGAACGCGGTCATTCCCGCGAATGGGGCGACCTCGCCGGGCTCCGCACCGGCGTCGAAGGCCTGAGCGGTCAGGTACGCCGTGAAGAGGCCCGCCATCAGGGCGTAGGCGAACCACTGCACCACCACCTTCCGAAGGGAGAACGGCTTCATCACGTTGAGCCATATCGGCCCGCGTTCCCGCTTCGCCATGAAGGGCGGGCTCATCATCTCCCTTCTCGTCGTGGGCAACGGCATCGGGTAGTTGCCTGGAGGGACCGCGAGTCGTTCGAGCGCCTCCAGGACCTCCTCTTCATTCGCGAGCCGATCGTAGTCCTTGAGGTGATAGTTCAGCACCCTGTGGAGGACGTAGCTCATCGAGACGACGAGCGCCGCGGAGACGAGAACGGGCAGCCAGAGCTCGTACAGGGGGATCAAGCGGCGAGGCGCGGGTTGACCACGACCACCACCGCGCCAATCTTGAGCACGCCGATCCCGTAACGCACGGCGAGCGCGGCGATCTCCGCGTAGGCCATGGTGAACCCTTCCGGCGGCTCGAACGGCATGGAGCGGGATGATACCCGACGCGCGAGAAGCCCGGCAACTGGCGGAGATGACCTGGGAGGAGGCCCGTGATCTCGATCGCGGGCGGACCGTCGCCGTGCTACCCGTTGGCGCGATCGAGGCCCACGGGCCCCACCTGCCGCTATCTACCGACTGCCTGATCGCCGAGGCCATGGCGCGCGCGGCCGCCGAGCGGCTCGAGGCGCGCGGCATCCCCGCGGTGGTGCTTCCAGTTCTTCCCTACACGCGCGCCGGCTTCGCGTCCGGCTTTCCGGGCACGGTCTCCGCGAGCCCGGGGGCGGTGACGGCGCTCGTCGGCGACATCGCGCGCTCATTGCACGGCCAGGGCTTCCGCGCGCTAGCAATCGCCAACGCGCACCTTGACCCGGAGCACCTCGCCTCGCTGCACGCCGCCAGGGACGCAGGACCGGACGGCATCGAGGTCGTGTTCCCGGACCTGACGCGGCGGCCCTGGGGCGGCCGGCTGACGGAGGAATTCAAGAGTGGCGCCTGCCACGCCGGCCGGTTCGAGGGGTCCGTCGTTCTCGTCGAGCGGCCGGATCTCGTCCGCGACGAGCTGCGGCGGGAGCTCCCGGCCAACCCGCGCTCGCTTTCTGCCGCGATCGCGGAGGGGAAGCGAACGTTCGAGGACGCAGGGGGTCCGCGCGCCTACTTCGGAGATCCGGCGGCCGCGAGCGCCGCGGAGGGCGCCCGGACGATCGCCGCCCTCGGCGAGATCCTGGCCGACGCGGTGGTCGAGGCGCTGGGGGGACCCGAGGCTACGTGACGGGCGTCGGTCTTCCGTGAGCGGCGCGCTCGAGGGTCGCGGCGCTGTGGTGACCGGCGGCGGGCGCGGGATCGGCGCCGCGGTCGCGCGGGCGCTGGCCGCCCAGGGCGCGCGCGTGGTCCTCGCTGCGCGGACGGCGGCCGAGGTCGAGGCGGTGGCGAAGGAGATCGAGTCGGCCGGCGGGGCGGCGTGGCCCGTCCTCGTCGACGTCACCGATCCAGGTTCGGTCGAGGCGCTCGCGTCGGACGCCGGCGGCCGCGTCGGGGCGGTGGACATCCTGGTCACGTGCGCTGGGGTCGCGTGGTCGGCGCCGCTGGCCAGGCAGACGCTCGAGGACTGGGAGCGGATCTTCGCGGTCAACGTGACCGGCACGTTCCTCGCGACGAAGGCCTTCCTTCCGGCGATGATGGAGCGGGGCTTCGGGCGCGTGATCCATCTCGCGTCGGTGGCCGGTCTCGCCGGCGCGAAGTACATCGCCGCGTACGCCGCATCCAAGCACGCGGTGGTGGGGTTCACGCGCGCGGTGGCGGCCGAGGCCGCTCCGCACGGCGTCACCGTCAACGCGCTCTGCCCCGGCTACGTCGACACGGGGATGACGGACGCGTCGGTGGCGCGAATCGTGGACCGGGCGGGCCTGTCGGAGGCCGAGGCGCGCGCAGCGATCCTGGCCAACTCGCCGCAGGGGCGTCTGATCGAGCCCGAGGAGGTCGCGCGCGCGGTGACGTGGCTTTGCGAGGACGCTGCGCGCGGCGTCAACGGGCAGGCGATCGTTATCGACGGAGGGGGTCTGCTGGCGTGAAGCGGCTCGAGATCGTGAACCCGGGGGAGCTCGGGCGGCCGAGCGGCTTCAGCCACGGGCTCGTCGCTCCGGCGGGCGCACGCCTGCTCTTCGTCGCGGGGCAGACCGCGCCCGAGGCGGGCGATCGCGAATCCGGCAGCGCGGAGGCCGCTGCGGCGCGGATGGCCGCCCAGTTCGAAGCCGCCCTCGCGCGCGCGCTAGCGGTCGTCCGCGCGGCCGGCGGCGGGCCCGGAGACGTGGCGCGGCTCACCGTATACGTGACCGACATGGAGGCGTATCGCTCCGCGCGCCCGCAGCTCGGGGAGGTGTGGCGGGGGTCGATGGGGCAGCACTACCCCGCGATGGCGCTGGTCGAGGTGCGGTCGCTGGTCGACCCGAACGCGGTGGTGGAGATCGAGGCCACGGCGGTGCTTCCCGAAGGGCAGACATGATCCCGTCACGCCGCGACCCGCTGCGATGATCGCGCCGACATCGTTCCAATACGCCCACGATCCGGCGACCGGCGTGGTGACGATCACGCTCGATCGTCCCGAGCGCCTGAACGCGCTGACGTTCGAAGTCTACGCCGAGCTCCTGCGCGCTTTCCGCGAGCTGGATGTCGAGCCGGGGGTCCGCGCCGTCGTCATCACCGGGGAGGGGCGGGCATTCTGCTCGGGCGGGGACGTCAAGGAGATCATCGGCCCGCTCCTGTCGCGCGACGCCGATGGGCTCCTCGAGTTCACGACGATGACATGCGAGCTGATCGCCGCGATCCGCGCGTGTCCTCGACCGGTCATCGCGGCCGTGAACGGCACCGCCGCGGGGGCCGGCGCGGTGATCGCCACGGCGTGCGACATCCGGATCGCCGCCGCCGGCGCGAAGATCGCGTTCCTCTTCACGAAGGTCGGGCTCTCGGGGGCGGACATGGGCGCGGCGTGGCTCCTGCCGCGGATCGTGGGTCTCGGGCGCGCGGCGGAGATCCTCATGACCGGCGATTTCCTGGAAGCCGCGGAGGCGCACCGGATCGGGCTCTTCAACCGCGTCGTTCCAGACGGCGAGGCACTCCCCGCCGCGCTCGAGCTGGCGACACGACTCGCCGCGGGGCCCTCGGAAGCCCTCGCTGTGACGAAGCGCGCGCTCGAGCGGGAGTCCGCGATGGGCCTCGCCGAGGCGCTCGCCGCCGAAGCCAGCGCCCAGGCCGCGTGCATGGAGAGCCCGGACTTCCGCGAGGCGTACGAGGCGTTCGTCGCGAAGCGTCCGGCGCGGTTCGAGTAGCGGTGTTCGACGTCGACACGATCCGCGCGTTCCTCGACGACGCGCACGCCGCGTTCGCGGCCGACGCGGACACTTTCGCCCGGGCCGAGCTGCGGGCGCGGGCGGAGCCGGTGAGCGACGACGCCGCGCGGAGGGAGGCGCGGGTGATACTGGAGCTCCTGGGCCACGGCTGGCTCGAGCCGATCCCGGCCCGGGATCTAAGGAAGATCGCGCTCGCCCGCGAGGCGATCGCGGCCGCTTCCCCCCTCGCCGACGCCGTATACGCCCTCCAGGCGCTCGGCGCGATGCCGATCGTCCTCGCAGACGGCGGGGCGAGCGCGCGCTGGGTGAAGGAGGCCGTCGCCGGGCGCGCGATGGGGGCGTTCGCGATGACGGAGGACGACGCGGGCTCGGACGTCGCCTCGATGCGGACGACCGCAACCAGGGACGGCGCCGGATGGGTCCTGAACGGCGAAAAGGCGTTCATCTCGAACGCCGGCATCGCGGACTTCTACACCGTGTTCGCCCAGACCGAGGCGGGGAAGGGGTCGAAGGGGATCGCGTGCTACGTCGTGCCGGCGGATACGCCCGGCCTGGCCTTCGCGGGAGCTCAGGTCCTGTCGTCCCCGCATCCCCTCGGCCGGATCCGGTTCGACGACTGCCACGTCTCCGCGGAGACGTGCCTGGCCGGTCCCGGCGACGGGTTCAAGCTGGGGCTTGCGACGCTCGACCTCCTCCGCGCGACGGTTGGCGCCGCCGCCTGCGGGATGGCGGCGCGCGCCCTCGAAGAGGCCATCGCCCACGCCCGGGAGCGCCGGCAGTTCGGGGAGTCGCTGGCGGGATTCCAGCTCGTGCGCGAGAAGCTCGCGCGGATGGCGACCGAGCTCGCCGCCGCGCGGCTCCTAGTCTATCGCGCCGCGTGGGTAAAGGACCGGGGAGCGGCGCGCGTCACGCTCGAGTCCGCCATGGCCAAGTCCTACGCGACCGAGGCCGCGCAGCGGATCGTCGACGAGGCGGTGCAGATCCTCGGAGGCCGTGGCGTCCTCGCCGACCATCCCGTAGACCGGCTCTACCGCTCGGTACGCGCGCTCCGGATCTACGAGGGGACGACCGAGATCCAGCGCCTCGTCATCGCGGGGCAGCTATTGGACCGGGGCAAGGGATGACGCTCGGGCGAGCCCCCCTGCTCGCCTGCGGGGTCGTCTCTTCTCTCCTCTACGCAGCTGGCGACGTGTACCGGGGCCTGCGCTATCCGGGGTACAGTTTCGCCTCCCAGACGATCAGCGAGCTTTCCCCCATCGGCGCTCCTTCGCCCCGACTCAGCCAGGGTCTCGGCGTGGCGTACGATGCGCTACTGATCGCGTTCGGATTCGGAGTGCTGCGCTCCGCGGGGGATGGGCGCGCGCTGCGCATCGTGGGAACGCTGCTCGTGGCATTCGGGATCGCCAGTCTGGGGTGGCTCTTCGCCCCCATGCAGCAGCGCGGCGCCGAGATGGCGCTGACGGACGTGATGCACATCGCGCTGTCGATCATGAGCATGGTCTTCTTCTTCGCCCTGCTCGGCTTCGGGGCGAGCGCGTTCGGCGCGCGGTTCCGCCTCTATTCGATTGCCACGATCCTCACTGTCTTCGTGTTCGGCATCCTGACATACGCGGGAGGCGTCCGGTTGGCCGCGAACCAGCCCACGCCGTGGCTCGGCCTGTACGAGCGCATAATGCTCTATGCGTTCATGCTGTGGGTCGCCGTGCTCGCCGTCGCCCTGCTGCGCGAGTCAGGCAGGTCATCTACGCGGTCAGCAGCGCCGTGAACGTCGTCGTCGTCGGCGGCGGCCCGGCGGGCCTGTACCTCGCGATTCAGCTGAAGCGCGCCGACCCGGCGCACGAGATCACGGTCTTCGAGCGGAACCGGCCCGCCGATACGTACGGGTTCGGCGTCGTCTTCTCCGACGCCACGATGGAGGAGCTGACCGCCGACGATCCCGAGACCTTTGCGAGGCTGCGAGATCGTTCCCATCACTGGGACGATATCGACGTCCACTACCGCGGCGAGGTGCTGTCGTCGACTGGCCACGGCTTCAGCGGCATGGAGCGCAGCGCCCTGCTCGAGGTGCTGGCCGTGCGTGCGGCCGAGCTGGGGGTGATCCTGCGGGCCGCGACCGAAATCGTCGATCCGGCCGCGCACCTGAAGGCGGATCTGGTCGTCGCCGCGGACGGCGTCAACAGCACCGTGCGCGAGCGCTGGCGCGACGACTTCGGTCCTTTCGTCGACTGGCGGCCGAACAAGTTCGTGTGGATGGGCACGACGCGTCCCTTCGACGCCTTCACCTTCGACTTCCAGCGCGACGAGCACGGGCTGTGGCGGCTCCATGCGTACCGCTACAGCGAGGATCGCTCGACTTTCATCGTCGAGACGACCGACCAGACGCTCGCGCGGAGCGGGCTGGCGGATGCGTCGGAGGCGGAGACCCTCGCGTACTGCGAATCGCTATTCGCCGAGCGCCTGCAGGGGCATCGGCTGATCGCGAACCGCTCGATGTGGCGCTCGTTCCCGACGCTGACGTGCGCGCGGTGGTGGCGCGAGAACGTCGTCCTCCTCGGGGACGCCGCCCACACCGCGCACTTCTCGGTGGGATCGGGGACCAAGCTCGCGATGGAGGACGCCACCGCGCTGGCCGAGGCGCTGGCGAAAGAGCGCGACGTCCCGGTCGCGCTCACGGCCTATGAGGCGGAGCGGCGGCCGCAGGTCGAGAGCCTCCAGCGCGCTGCGCAGGCGAGCCTGCAATGGTTCGAGGGCACCGAGCGGTACATGGAGACCGAGCCTATCCAGTTCGCCTTCAACCTGCTGACCCGCTCCCTGAGGATCACGCACGAAGACCTGAAGCTGCGCGACCCGGCTTTCACGGCGAAGGTCGATCGATGGTTCGCGTCCGAGGCCGAGAAGCAGAGCGGCGTGCCCATCCGGCTCGACCCGCCGCCCCCGCCCATGTTCACGCCGTTCCGGCTCCGCGAGCTCGTGCTGCAGAACCGCGTGGTCGTGTCGGCCATGTGCCAGTACTACGCCGAGGACGGGATGCCGAACGACTGGCACTTCGTGCACCTCGGGAGCCGCGCGGTGGGGGGCGCGGGGCTCGTCATGGCCGAGATGACGGACGTCAGCCCGCAGGGCCGGATAAGCCCCGGGTGCGCGGGTCTCTATCGGGACGAGCACGTCGAGGCCTGGCGGCGAATCGTCGACTTCGTCCACCGCTGGTCCCCGGCCAGGATCGGCATCCAGCTGGGCCACGCGGGACGGAAGGGCTCGACGAAGCTCGCCTGGGAGGGAGACAACGAGCCGCTCGAGGAGGGCGGCTGGGAGGTTCTGGCGCCGTGCCCGATCCCGTGGTCGGACGGAAACCCCGTGCCGCGCGCGATGGATCGCGCGGACATGGACGCGGTCATCGGCGATCACGTTCGCGCCGCCGAGCGAGCGGCCGCGGCGGGGTTCGACCTCCTCGAGGTCCACATGGCCCACGGATATCTCCTTGCGACGTTCATCTCGCCGCTCACGAACGTACGGGACGACGAGTACGGCGGATCGGTCGCGAACCGGATGCGATTCCCCCTCGAGGTGCTGGACGCCGTGCGTGCCGCGTGGCCGGCGGAGAAACCGCTGTCGGTTCGGATCTCGGCGGTCGACTGGGCGCCTGGTGGTCAGGAGATCGAGGACTCGCTCGAGGTCGCCCGCCTGTTGAAAGCGCACGACGTCGACATCGTCGACGTCTCGGCGGGCCAGACTGTGCCGTATGCGAAGCCGCGCTACGGGCGGCAGTTCCAGACGCCGTTCAGCGATCGCATCCGGCACGAGGTCGCGGTCCCGACGATGGCGGTCGGGAACATCTCGTCGTTCATGGACGTCAACACGATCCTGGCGGCGGGGCGGGCGGACCTCTGCGCGCTGGCTCGGGCCCACCTGTGGGATCCCTACTGGGCGCGGAACGCGGCCTGGCGGATGGGCTACCCGCTGCCCTGGCCCGATCCGTATTCGACGCTCGACCGCTACACCCCGCGCTTCGAGTAGGTCGGGCGTTGAAAACGGCCCACCTGCGTCGTTGCGCTCGTCGTTCTTCCTGCGGCGTGGGAGTCGCCACGCCTCGGAAGAGCCTCCTCACGCGCCTAGCATCTGGGCCGTTTTGAACGCCCTCCTGCGGCAGGATCCCGGATGGGAGCCGCTTTTGCCTACCCCTCGATGACCCCGCAGGCGATCCGGTCTCCCGAGGCGCCGGAAGGCTGGGTCGCATAGTCGTCGGGCTGGGCGTGGATGACGATCGCGGCACCGTCATCGTCGAGGAGCTCGACTCCCCCGTCGCTGAGCGAGACCCCTGCGGCCACCTGCTCCACCGTGGCCGTGCTGTCCTCGGCCACCATCAGATTCCGCAGGTCGCCGGCGTGCGGGCCGCCCGGCGCGTCGAACCCGTGCGCCGCCTCGCCCGCGCCGAGGTGATCTCCCGCCGACTCGAACGCGGGGGGCTCGCAGCTTCCCGTCTCGTGGATGTGGAAGCCGTGCTCGCCGGGCGGCAGGCCGATCAGCGCGCCCCGGAGGGTGACGCCCTCGCCTACCGCCGTCAGGATCACGGCGCCGATGCCGACCCCTCGCGTATCGACCATGTTCGCCCGTGCCGAGTCGGCAAAGGCGTCATCGGGCATGGGTGCCACCTCCGCCACAGGGGGGACCTCGGCTTCATCGACGCCGCGGTCACCCCCGCCGTCCCTCCCACACGCGAGAACCACGATGCTCATGCCGCACGCGATACTGACGAACCGTGCGAGAGACGCGGCGAGCGGGAGCTTCATGCGGTCCTCCTCAGTCGAACGGTGGCTGGTCGGAGCCTCGCGGCCATGGGGGGCGAACGATCGCCTGCTGGATCGTCCTGCGTCAAACGCCTTCGAGTTCCTCGAGCGTCCGGGGCCAGTCGTCGCGCAGGATCCGGCTGAGCGCGCGATCCGCCAGGATTCGGCCGCCGGTCTGGCAGCTGGGACAGTAGTTCGTCTCCCTGTCCGCATATACGATGCGCTGGACCGGGGCCCTGCACACGGGGCACGGCTCGCCGTGTCTGCCATGGACGGCCATCCGCGGGTGGAATGCCGTGACCTTCTCCGGGAAGCCCTCGCCCGTCTCACCGATCCGGATCGCGGTCCACTCCGCGAGGACTTCCCGGGCCGCGTGCCAGAGCCGCTCGATCTCCGCGTCGGAGAGGTTGGCATTCATCTGGAGCGGCGAGAGCCGCGCGCCATGAAGGATCTCGTCGGCGAACGCGCCGCCGATCCCCGAGAAGGCGCGCGGGTCGGTCAGCGCCCGCTTGAGGGTGTGACGCTCGCGGAGAAGCGCCGCGCGGAACTCCGCGAGGCCGGATCCCTCGACCTCGATTCCGCCGGCGTCGAGCGCGGCCAGCGCCTCCTCGCCGCGGACGAGGTGGAGTCGCGCGCGGCGCTTCGTCCCCGCCTCCACGAGGAGGAGCGAGCCGGTCGAGAAGTCGAACGCGGCCAACCCGCCCTTTCGCGGAATCGACCAGGGGGTGTCAGCCCAGCGGAGCCGTCCGGCGATCATCAGATGGATCGCGAGGAGGAGGTCGTCCTCGAGCGCGATGACGATCCGCTTCCCGAGCCGCCGCAGGCCGACGACGCGCCTTCCGGCCGCGGCCTCAAGCGGCGGGTCCCACGTGGCGAGGAGCGCGACCGACCGCACCCGGATCCCCTCGAGCCGCGCGCCGGCTATGCGGGGCTCGAGGGCGTGGATGTAGGCGGCGATCTCGGGGAGCTCGGGCATGGTTCGAATCTGTCCGGCCGGGCGGCCGGGTCACAAGCGAGCAGCCGCGCGGGCCGACCGGAGAAGGCGCCTGGAACGGGAGCGGAAGCGGGGTTCCACGATCGCGACAGAGCGTGCGGAAGCGGCCCGATCCGTGGGTGCGAGAGTTCCTTTCATAATGCGTTCCGCTCCACTTCCACTCCGCCCGCATGCCGCGCGTGAACCCCGTGGCGATCGTGGTGGCACGAGGATTGCCATTCCGTGGAAGCATGTGGAAAGCCTGCATCTTCACGCTTCTCCTGCTCCTCACGTCTTGAACTGAGATCTCCGCCGGCGGACGGCCGTCTCCCCCCGGCCGACCGCGGCGGCGATCTTGCGCTCGATCTCCGAAACAACGATTCCTTCGTCGTGCGCACCGCGATCGCGTTCGTTCTCCTCCTTTGCCTGGCGCCCCACGATCTTCGGGCTCAGCTATCGCCCGAGCGCCGGACCGCGCTCGACGGGAGCGTCGTCCTCGAGGACGTCCCCGAGGTTCCGGATCGCGTGGTGGACGCGCTCAACCGCTACCAGAACGTCCGCGGCGCGGGCATCATCGACTGGACCGCCGACGGCCGTGGCATCTATGTCGGCACCCGCTTCGCCGACGTCAGCCAGATCCACCGCGTCGACATGCCGGGCGGCGCCCGCCGGCAGCTGACGTTCTTCGACGAGCCCGTGTCCGGGAGCGCGCGCCGGCCGGGGGGCGACGAGGTGCTCTTCTCGATGGACGAGGGCGGGAGCGAATTCTACCAGCTCTGGCTTCTCGACCCGCGGAGCGGGGACGCGCGCCGGCTGACCGACGGCGAGTCCCGGAACTCGGGCCCCAACTGGAGCGAAGACGGCGCGTGGCTCGCCTGGACGAGCACGCGCAGGAACGGCCGTTCGAATGACGTGTGGGTGATGGCGGTCGACGATACCGCGTCGGCGCGCGTGGCGGTCGAAGCGCCGGACGGCGCTTCGTGGTCGGCGGCTAGCTGGCTGGGGGACAGCGCGCTCGTGGTGACGCAGTACGTCAGCGTGACCGACAGCCGGCTCCATCTCCTCGACCTGGCCGGCGGCGGCATGCGGGCGCTCGCGGGGAGCGCGGAGAGTCCGTCCTCGTGGGCGGGGATCGACCCGACCCCCGACGGCGAGGCGCTGTTCGTCGTCACCGACTCCCTGGACGGGATCCGGAGGCTCGGCCGGCTGGGTTTGAAGGACAGGGAGTTCCAGGTCCTTACCGACGACATCGACTGGGACGTCGAGTCGTTCGCGATCGACGATTCCCTGCGCCGCGCCGCGTTCGTCGTCAACGAGGACGGGATCGGGCGACTCTACCTGATGGACCCCGCGACGGGGGAGCACGCCCCGGTGCCGGGAATCCCCACCGGCCTGATCGGCCGCCTCGAGTTCAGCCCCGCCGGGGACCGGCTCGCCCTCACGCTCAACACGCCGAAGACTCCCAGCGACACATTCGTCCTGGAGCTCGGCGGGGGCCCCACCGAGGCCGGGGAGCTCGTCCGCTGGACGTTCAGCGAGGTCGGCGGTATGGACACGGACACGTTCGTGGCGCCGGAGGTCGTCCACTATCCGACCTTCGACTCCGTGGCCGGCGCGCCGCGGGAGATCCCCGCCTTCGTGTACCGCCCCGCGGGCGAGGGGCCGCACCCGGTCATCGTCTACATCCACGGCGGGCCCGAGGGACAGTACCGGCCGTCGTTCTCGAGCACGTTCCAGCTCTGGCTCGCCGAGCTCGGCGCGGCGGTGGTCGCGCCCAACGTCCGCGGCTCCTCGGGGTACGGGCGCGAGTACCTGATGCTCGACAACGGCCGGCTTCGCGAGGACAGCGTGCGCGACATCGGCGCCCTCCTGGACTGGATCGCGACCCAGCCCGACCTGGACGCGGATCGGGTCGCGGTCTACGGCGGCAGCTACGGCGGCTACATGGTCCTCGCCAGCCTCGTCCACTTCGGCGACCGTCTGCGGGCGGGCGTAGACTACGTGGGGATCAGCAACTTCGTCACGTTCCTCGAGAACACCGAGGACTACCGGCGCGACCTGCGCCGCCCGGAGTACGGCGACGAGCGCGACCCCGAGATGCGCGCATTCCTGGAATCGATCAGCCCCGCCAACCATGCGGGAGAGATCGAGTCCGCGCTTTTCGTCGTTCAGGGCGCCAACGATCCGCGCGTCCCAGCCACGGAGTCCGAGCAGATCGCGCGGGAGGTCCGGGCCAACGGTCAGCGGGTGTGGACGATGACGGCCGCGAACGAGGGGCACGGCTTCGCGAAGAAGCCGAACCAGGACCTCCTGCAGCAGCTCGTTTTCCTGTTCTTCGAGGAGAAC
>JAICQP010000042.1 GCA_025937815.1 Gemmatimonadota bacterium | reverse complement strand
CGTCAAGATCGACCTGCTGGGAAACCGCGGCCTCTCGGCCATCGCCGACCTGTGCGATCTCCTCAGGGAGCGCGTGGGCCTCGACATCCGCTGGGCGCGCGACGAGGACGCCGAGGAATGGGAGGAGCCGGGTCCCGGAGCGCTATCGACGATCCGATACATCAATCCCTTCCGCGATCCGCGGACGATGGGGCTCATGCGCGAGGGGCGGACGATGGGTTGCTTCTACATCGAGTCGCCGTCGATGCGCGCGCTCCTCCGGAAGCTCTCGTGCGACAGCTTCGAGATGCTGACCGCGGCGTCGTCGATCATCCGGCCCGGGATCGCCGACAGCGGCATGATGGACGCGTTCATCCGCCGGTTCCACGGCGAGGAGCGGGTCGAGTACCTGCACCCCGTCATGGAGGATCTCCTGTCCGACACGTACGGGGTCATGATCTATCAGGAGGACGTGATCAAGGTCGCGCACCGACTGAGCGGGATGACGCTCGGCGAGGCCGACGGCCTGCGCCGCGCGATGTCCAAGAAGCGCGACTACGAGGACTTCGAAACCTATCGCGCGCGGTTCGTGGACGGAGCGCTCGCCAACGGCGTGGCGCGCGAGGTGGCGGACGAGATCTGGCGCCAGATCGAGTCGTTCGCGGGCTACTCGTTCTGCAAGGCGCACTCGGCCTCGTACGCGCAGGTGTCGTTCCAGTCCGCGTGGCTGAAGACCCACTACCCGGCCGCGTTCATGGCGTCGGTGCTCGCCAACGGCGGCGGATACTACCCGGCGTTCGCCTACGTCGAGGAGGCGCGGCGGATGGGGATCGAGATCCGGCTCCCCGACATCAACGCGAGCGCCGCGACGTGGAGCGCGGAAGGCGAGCCCGGCGCCGATCTCGCCGACTTCGACGCGATCCGGGTCGGGCTGTCGCAGATCGGCGAAGTCGCCTCGGCGGCGGTCGAGCGGATCCTCGCCGAGCGGAAGCGGGGCGGGCCGTTCGCCTCGCTCACCGATTTCTGCGCGCGCGTGCCGCTGGGCGTGACCGAGGTCCACCGGCTGATCGACGCCGGCTGCTTCGACCGCTTCGATCTCACCCGCCCGCAGGCCAAGTGGAAGGCGGAGATCGCCCTCCGCGGCTGGGGACGCGCGGCGTCGAACGGCGGTCGCCCGGCGGACGGAGCGGGAGCGGCGACCTTGTTCACCGAGGCGCGGCTCGCCGATCTCGTGCGCGAGGCCCCGCCCGTGCCCGCCCTGGCCGACTATCCCGCCGCCGAGCGCCGGCGCCGCGAATGGGATCTCCTCGGCGTGGCCACGCACCACCATCCGATCGAGTTCCATCGCGAGGCGGTGGCCGAGGCGCGCCGCCGGGCGCGGTCCCGGGCGCCGGCCATCTACGCCGGCGCGCTCGCGCGCCACGCCGGGCGGCGGGTTACGATGGTGGGGTTCCTGACGACGACCAAGCGGGTGCGCACCAAGCACGCCGAGCCGATGATGTTCCTGACGCTGGAGGACGAGACCGACATCTACGACGTGGTGCTCTTCCCGCGCGTCTACCAGCGCTACGGGGCGCGGCTGGGAGACAGGGGGCCCTACGTGATCACGGGAACGGTCGAGGACGACCCGCGCCCGTCGTCGGTGATGGCGGAGCGGATCGTGCGGCTCGAGGAGGCCGTGTCGTGAGGAATTCTCCGGACCTCTGCGTGGAACGTGTGGCGGTGTCCCTCTGTGGCCGGCTCCCGAGGGGTCGTCCGCGCCACCCACCCCCGACCCTCGTACCTCTACGGCGCGGGGTTCACGGTGTCCGCACGAAGGGTGTTCGGTTGGGACGCCGGTGGCGGGTCGCCGGCGGGGTCGAGGCGGTACAGATGCGTGGCGGTGAGCGCGTAGAGGCGGCCGTCGGGACCGAGCTCGAGGTCGGTGATGCCGCCGGCGAGGCCTTCGGCGAAGGTCCCCGCGCGGGCGACGCGCGTGCGCGTGGTGTCGAGCTCGAGCTGGAGGATGCGGCCGGTGTTGTAGAAGCCGACGAGCACGCGGCCGTCGAACGCGGGGCCGTACGCGTGGTCGCGGAGAACCACGATCCCCGTCGGCGCGACGCGCGCGGCGTACGACTCCCAGACCGCGGGCCGGAACCGGTCGCCCAGCACGGCCGCGGCCATGCGCTCGAACGGGTTGGTGGGCAGGCCCCAGACGAACGGCCAGCCGGCGTTCTCGCCGGGGTCCATGCGCAGCACCCGGTCGTGGCCCGCCGGTCCGTTGTCGGCGATCCAGAGCGTCCCGTCGGCGGGATCGAACGTGAAGCCGAAGGGATTGCGCAGGCCGTAGACCCAGATCGGATTGTCCGGACCGAGCGGGTTGTCGGTGGGGATCGTGCCGTCGGCGTTGTACCGCAGGATCGACCCCATCGGCATATCGGTCCGCTGGGCGTTCAGGCTGGCATTCTTGTCGAGCTCGCCGAGAGAGGCGTAGAAGCGGCCGTCCGGGCCGAAGCGGATGTTGCCCCCGTTGTGGAAGGGGCCCGGCCGCGCGGGGAGGGTGAGGATCCGCTCGCCGGGCCCGGCGGCCAGCGAGTCGCCGGCAAGCACGTGCCGCTCGACGAAGATGCCGGCCACGCCCTCGGGCTCGCGGTCGTGGGTGTCCCCGGCGGTCGGGCTCGCCGTGAACCAGATATAGAGGAATCGGTCGCGGACGACGTCCGGTCCGAGCGTGAGCCCCGCCAGGCCGCGCTCGCCGCTGAACGCGACCGGCACGTCGAGGAGGGGGCGCGGGGCGAGGCTCCCGTCCGCGTGCATGAGCCGCACGCGGCCGGTCTCCTTCTCGGTGTAGACCCGCCGCCCGTCGGGGAGGAACGCGAGCTGGACGGCGAACTCGAGCGAGTCGGCCACCGTGACGACGGAGAGCTCCGGCGTCGGAAGCTCCGGGTGCTCGACCGGCTCCGCGCAGCCGGCACAGAAAAAAACCAACCCGATTCTGAGGAAGCGCGACCATGAACGGTGTCGCCTGAGCATGGCCGGGAAGCTATCGACGGCACCCTCGCGCGCAACGCGCCGCTCGCCCGTGCCCGACTGGGTTCCCGCCGGACTTCCGGCGGCGCCGGGCGTGTACCAGTTCGAGGCCGACGGCGGAACCGCGCTTTACGTCGGAAAGAGCGTCAACCTACGTCGTCGGGTGCGCGGCTACTTCTACGGAAGCGGCCCGCGCAGCGAGCGGACCGCCGAGATGCTGGCTCTCGCCCGCCGGGTCGAATGGCGCGCGACGGGGAGCGATCTCGAGGCGCGGCTCGACGAGGCCAGACGGATCGTGGCCACGCGTCCCGTCTACAATCGCGCGCTGCGGAACCGCGCGCGCGGCTGGTATCTGGAGATCGACTGGCGGGATCCGTTCCCGCGACTGCGCGTGGTGCGCGCGCCGCGGGGCGGCGGGGCGCGGCGCTTCGGGCCATACCGCGGGCGGAAGGCGCCGGAGCGGATCGCCCGGCTCCTCGAGCACGCCTTCCGGCTCCGGAGCTGCGGCGGGCGCGTGATCCCGGACCCGGCGGCTTCGCCCTGCCTGGCGCACGGCGTCGGCCTCTGCACGGCACCCTGTATCGGAGCGGTCGGGCTGTCGGCGTACCGCACCCAGGTCGAAGCCGCCGCGCGGTGGCTGGCCGACCCGCGCTACGCGATCGACCTTCGCGCGTCGCTCGCGACCGCGCGCGACGAGGCGAGCGGCGGGCTGGCCTTCGAGCGCGCGGGCGAGCTGCAGCGCAGGATCGATCGGCTGGACGCGCTCGAGGAGGAGCGCGCGACCCTCGAGCGTCCGTGGGTGGAGCGGTCGTGGATGATCGCCCTGCCGCATGCACGTCCCGGCCGCTCGGTCCTGATCGCGATGGTACGCGGCCGTGTCCTGCCCGCGCGCGAGGTGGATTGGGAGGAGGACGATGCTGAGGTGATAGCCGACATCTGCTACGCGGCGCGCGTGGCCGAGCTCAGGGCCCCATCGGTGCTAGAGCCCTCAGAGCTCGTTCCCAGCCTCATCGTGAGCGGCTGGTTGATGGATGGGGCGCCGGGCGGCATTGTGCTGGACCTGGATCGATTCAGCGACGCGGAGGTAGTGAGTCGCCTGGCGGAGGCACCGCCGATGCGGGAGTAGCGTCGTGAATTGGAATACGAAGTTCGCTCAACGCCCCGGAAGGGCGTTCAACGCCCGACTAGATCGCGCCGTCGGGATCGCGTGGAAGGACGTTCCGCCGGGTGGAGGGGAAGGCCGGGTCCGTCCGGCGGCGGATGTAGCCGTGGTGCCGGCCGCAGCGGACGCACTCGTAGCGTACCCGAACCTGGGTACCGTCCATCTCCGGAGTCATCTGCTCGCGGGTTCCGCAGAACGGGCAGACCGGGCCATCGGGCCAGTCGACCCTGGCGATGTCGTCGCGAGCACGTTCGGGAGGCGTGTTTTCCACTCGGAACACGCATCCATTGTACGAGCGGGTAAGAATCCGCCTATACGATTTCTTACAATGGACGTTTCGGGGACGGGTAAACTGGAGCCGCCGGAGCGAGCAGAGAGGATTGGGCGAATGACCAGACTGCCGGGTGTGAACCCCGAAGAGATCGAGGACGAGCGCGTCCTCGCGGCCTTCGCGGCGATGGACGAACGGATGGGGGGAATCACCGAGAACCTGAGGATCCTCGCGCACAAGCCCGAGTACGCCGAGCTCATTCACTCGGTCTCCGACGCCATCGACGCCCCCACCGAGATCGACCCGGTGCTCAAGCAGATGGTCGAACTCAAGGTCGCGCGGCTCCATGGATGCGAGTACTCGATCGATCTGCTGGAGGGATGCCTTCTCGAGAAGGGAGTGAGTGACGACGAGCTGCGCGAGCTCGATTTCCACCGCGATTCGACGCTCTTCGAAGACCGCATCAAGCTGGCCCTCACGTTCACCGAGAAAATGGTCCTGGACGCCGTCGACGATGAGCTGTTCCACGCGGTCCGCGGGGCGTTCACCCTCCAGGAGACCCTGGAGCTGGTGGTGTCGGTCGCACTGGAGTCGTTCTACGCGCTCGTCAACCGCACGCTGGGGCTCCAGCCCCAGGGTTTCCGCCAGCGGGCGGCTGGGGCGGGAGAGCCCGGGCAGTGAGCCGGCGCATCGTCGTGCTCGACGCGGCGGGCACGCTCCTGGCGGTGGCCGGGTCGGTCGGCGAGGCCTATGCGGAGGAGGCGCGGGAGCTCGGCGCGGAACTCGACCCGCGGGAGATCGAGCGCGCGTTCGGCCGCGCCATGCGCGCCGCGCCGCCGCTCGCGTTCGGGCACCTGGCGCCACGCGCACGTGAGACGGCGGCGCGCGGCTGGTGGCGCGCGGTCGCGCGCGCGTCGATCGCCGAGGCTGGAGAGCCGTCCCCCGACTTCGCATTCGACGCCTTCTTCGACCGGGCCTGGGACCGCTTCGCACGCCCGGAGGCGTGGTGCCTCTACGACGACGTCCGGCCCGCGCTGCGCGCCCTGCGCGTGCGCGGGGCGCCGCTTGCCGTTTTCTCCAATTGGGACGCGCGACTGCCGCCGCTCCTGGCCGCCCTCGGTCTGGGCGGATACTTCTGTCGCGTGCTCGTCTCGCTCGACCTGCCGGCCGCCAAGCCGAGCCAGGCCGCGTTCGAGGCCGTCGCCCGACAGCTTCCGGAGGCCGGCGGCGACAGGCCGCTTCCCATGATGGTCGGCGACAGGTTGGATCACGATGTGCTGCCCGCGCTGGCCGCGGAGTGGGAGGCGGTGTGGCTCGATCGGAGCGGGCTCGGGCATGCTCCCGACGGCGTTCTCGTGGTGCGTGACCTGCGTGAGCTCGCCGACCTGTCGGGTTGACCCCCGCGGAGCCTCTGTCTAGTCTAGGGCAACGCAGCTCCCGGATACTCTTCGGTGGTCGGACTCTGGGCGTCTCGCCCCTCCACAGGATGGCGCGAATGAGCGAGTTCTTCGCCGCGCAGTTGCCGCGGAAATTCGCGCATCGCGGCGCCAGCGGATCCCATCCCGAGAACACGATGGAGGCCTTTCGCGCGGCCATCGAGCGCGGCGCGGAGGGCTTCGAGCTCGACGTCCATCGCAGCGCCGACGGACACGTCGTCGTCTTTCACGACGACATGCTCGAGCGCACGACGAACGGCAGTGGACCGATTCGGGAGCGCTCGCTGGCCGATCTCCGGGAGCTCGACGCCGGCTTCCGCTTTTCGCCCGATGGCGGTCGCACCTTCCCGTTTCGCGGCTCCGGCGTCCGGATCCCCACCCTCGCGGAGGTGCTGGAGGCCTTCCCGGACACCCCGCTCATCATCGAGATCAAGCAGATCGTACCCGCTCTGGAGCAGGACTTGGCACGATTGCTGCGGGATACGGGCGCCGGGGGACGCTGCCTGGTGTTCTCGCTGGAGCAGGCTCCCCTCGCGCGGTACCGTGATCTCGAGCCGGAACAGCCGACCGGCTTCGGGCCTGAGGACGTGGCGGATTTCCTGCGTCGCCTCGGCTCCGAGGCGTGGGACGGTTTCCGTCCACCCGCGGTTGCATTCGCGGTGCCGACGACGTGGCATGGAACCCAGATCGTGAGTCGCCCCTTCGTGGACGCGGCTCACGGCTTCGGCTGCGAGGTATACGTGTGGACGGTCAACGATCCGCGCGAGATGAAAACGTTGCTGGAGCTGGGCGTGGACGGTCTGATCACCGACTTTCCCGACAGACTCTCGAAGCTCCTTTCCGAAAGGACGATCGGCTGAGCGCGCCCGGCAGATTCGTGCCGGACCAGCGCACGCTGTGTGCCGCGCTCGACGCCGTCGATCTGGGCATGGCGCTCGTGGGCCCCGATCATCGCGTCGAGTACTGCAACGCCGCCTACGGCGAATACCTGGGACTGGCGCCGGACTCGGTGGCCGGGGCCTCGGTTTTCGGTGCGGGCTGTCCCTGCGAGGCGCTCGCCGCCTATGAATCCGACTGGGATCAGTCGGAGATGATCGCCGTCAGCGGCGAGGCGCCCATGGGAGGAGTCGTCGAAGTGATCGTGCGTCTGGTGGCGCCCGGATCCGACACGCGGCTCGTCGTGGTCCGGAAGGGCATGGTGCGCACCATCTCGGCGCGCCGGCTCACGCCGGACGTGGTCGAGGACCTGGCCCAGTTCGTAAACGATCTCACGGGGCACCCCGTGGACGAGAGCGCGCTCGGCGTCGCCCCCCTCTCCGTGCTGCTCCTCGCCCTCGCCGATCTGGATTCGGTGCGCCAGCGCTACGGGGAAGAGGTCGCCGAGGATGCGCTGCGTCAGGTCGCGCAGGCCCTCGTCCTCCAGAAGCGCAAGGCGGACATCACCTGCCGGTACGGCGACGGCCAGTTCCTCGTCCTCGCGCCCGACACCCCCCGCTACGGCGCGGCGATCCTGGCCGAGAGGATCCGGCAGTCGCTGACGGCGCTCGATCTCGAGGTCATCGACGGGCCGGTTCCGGTCACCCTGCTCGCGTATACCGCGGAATACCGCCCCAGCATGGATGGCACCATCCGCCAGGCGGTGGAGAAGGCGTCGGCGATGCTTTCGCAGCGCGCCGCCCGGCTTTCGAGCGGCGTCTGAGGGCTGCGCCCGTCCGCTATCTGGACGGGACCCGCCTGAGGCGAGCGGCCGCCGCAGCCGCGCGGTGGGTCAGCCAGCGTCAGGAAAATCTCAACGGCATAAACGTGTTCCCGGTCCCCGACGGCGACACTGGGACCAACCTCGCCGCCACGCTCGTCAGCGCGGCGGATCGCGCGCAGCGTGTCCGCGAGCGCGGAGTGGGCGCCGTGAGCCGTGCCCTGGCGGACGGCGCGCTGTACGGAGCGTGCGGAAACTCCGGCGCCATTCTGGCGCAGTTCTTCGAGGGGTTCGCGGGCGCGCTCGAGGGACGCCGGCGGGCGAACGGGCCGGGCCTGGCGGAGGCGGCCATTCGGGCCAGCGAAGCAGCGCAGGCGGCGCTCGCCCGCCCGCGCGAGGGCACGATCCTGACCGTCATGCGCGTCTGGGCCGCGGGCTTCCGCGCGCGCGCGACGAACGACGGAGTCGATCTCCTCGAGGCCTTCCGCGCGTCGATCGACGTCGCCCGTGAGGCGCTGGCGCGCACGCCCGATCAGCTGCGGGAGCTGGCGCGGGCGGGAGTCGTCGACGCGGGGGCGCAGGGGTTCGTCTACTTCCTGGAGGGGATCCTCCATTTCGCCGAGGGGCGGCTGGCCGGGGCGGTGGTCGAGGATGGGCACGCCACCGCGCTCGAGCACGCGTCGGTCGAGGTCGCCCCGCAGGACATCGGGCTCAGGTTCTGCACCGAGTGCCTGATCGAAGGACAGGACCTCGACGTGGCGGGCGTTCGCGAGGCAGTCTCGCCGCTGGGCGATTCGCTCGTCGTGGCTGGCTCCGCCCGGCGGATCCGCGTGCACGTCCACACGGACCGGCCCGACAAGCTGTTCGAGATCGCGGCCCGCTTCGGGAGCCTGGCGTCCACCAAGGCCGACGACATGCGCGCGCAGCACGTGGCGCGATTCGACCGCGGGCGCGTGGCGGTCGTCACCGACACGGCGGCCGATCTGCCGGAGCGGACCTTGCAGCGGCTCCGGATCCATACGGTGCCGCTCAGGGTCCTCCTCGGGCCCTCGGTCTACCTCGACAAGCAGACGGTCAACCCGGAGGAGGTCTACGACCGGCTCTCGCGCGGCGAAACGGCTGTGCGGACGTCGCAGCCCGCACCGGGAGACTATGCGGCGCTCTACTCCTATTTATTCGAGCACTACGGCGACCTAGTAGTCCCGTCGCTCTCGGCCGCGCTCAGCGGTACGCACGAGGCGGCCCGCCGCGCGGCGGGGCTGGCCGACCCGGCGCGGATCCGAGTCGTCGACACGCGCAGCGCCTCGATCGGCCAGGGGCTGGTGGTCCGGGTGGCGGCCGAGCGGGCGGCGTCGGGTGGCTCGATGGACGAGGTGGCGGCGGCCGCGGAGGAAGCCCGCAGCCGCGTACGGCTCTTCATCGCGGTGCCGACCGTCGATTACCTGCGGCGCGGGGGACGGCTCGCGGGCTGGAAGGCGCGGGTCGCCGAGCGGCTCGGCCTGGTGCCGGTACTCACCATCGATCCCGAGAGCGGATCGGCCCGCCTCCTGCGGCTGGTTCGGCGAGGGAAGGTCCACCGCGCCACGCTCTCTCGGGCGGTGTCGGCGATCGGGAGCGAACAGACGCCGCCGGACGTCGTGTGGATCGCCCACGCCTCGGCGCCCGCCGCGGCCGACGCATTTCGCCTGGAGATCTCGAGGGCGGCGCCCGGAGCGGAAATCGACATCGTCGAAGTCGGTCCCGCGCTCGGCGCCCACACCGGGCCCGGAGCCGTCGCGGTCGCGTTCCTGAGCGGAGGCTGATGTCCGGCGTATCGCGGAACCACCTGCGCGTGCCGGCATCTGGCCCTGCGCACGGGAGTTCGGCTATCGTCTTGGGCGCGGCGCCATCATCGGGAGGGCGGACGCATTCGTGGAGAAGTGCATGCACGGGGAGCGGGTCGTCGTCTACACAACGGACTACTGCGGCTGGTGCGAGCGCGCGAAGTCGCTCCTCGCCGCGCGGGGCGTGCGATATCGCGAGGTATGGCTGCCGCGGACACCCGAGGGGCGCGAGCGGCTGGCCGAGGCCGCGCCCCGCGCGCGCTCGTTCCCGCAGATCCTGATCGACGGCGAGCTGGTGGGGGGCTACGCCGAGCTGGTCGCGCGGGACCGCGAGGGCTCCCTCGCGAGCCTCGCCGCCTGCGGAGAAGGCGCGTGAGCGCCACCGCGCGACGCGAGCGGGCACGCGAGGAGACGAGACGCTCGGGTTGGGCGGGCGCCCTCGTCACGCCCGGCGTCAACTTCGAATACCTGACGGGAGCGGCGATCGATCGCTCCGAGCGGCTGACGTGCCTCGGGCTTTCGGCCACCGGCGCCGACTGGATCGTCTGTCCGGCGTTCGAGGCCGAGCGCCTGTCGGAGGCGTGCCCCGGGGTGGACCTCGACCCGTGGGAGGAGACACAGGATCCATTCGCCGCGGTCGCCAGGCGCCTCGCGAACGGCGGGACGTGGGCGTTCGAGCCCACCACCTCGTACCACGACGCGGCCCGCATCGAGGGAGCGGCCGCCGGATCAAGGTTCGTCGATGGCGCCGAGGTGTTCGAGCGCATCCGGCGCGCCAAGGACGAAGGCGAGATCGCCGCCCTGCGGCGGGCGATCGCCGCCGCCTGGGAGGTCCACAACGCGGTGGTCCCCAGGCTCGCGGTCGGCGTCACCGAGAAGGAGGTGGCGGGCTGGATCGCCGACGAGTTCGCGACGCGGGGGTACGAGGCCTGGTCGCTCGTCCAGTTCGGCGCGGGCAGCGCGGTGCCCCACGGGGAGCCGTCCGACCGCTCGCTCAAGCGTGGGCAGCCCGTTCTGCTCGACTGGGGGGGATGGGGAGAGGGAGTTACAGCCGACCTGACGCGCACGACGTGGTGGGATGGCCAGTCGATCCCGCCGGAAGGCGGGCCGGACGAGTTCCGCCGGGTCGCGGACGTCGTCCGCGAGGCCCAACGCGCCGCGCTGGAGCTGGCGGCACCGGGAGTGAGTTGCGGCGCGGTGGACGAGGCCGCCAGGAGCGTGATCCGAAAGGCCGGCTGGGGCGAGCGGTTCACGCACCGGCTGGGGCATGGGCTCGGCCACGAGATCCACGAGCCGCCATACCTCGTGGCCGGCAGCGAGGTCAAGCTGGCGCCCGGCGACGTCGTGACCGTCGAGCCGGGCGTCTACCTGCCGGGGAAGTTCGGGTTCCGCTGGGAGGACGACGTCCTGATCACCGAAAACGGCATCGACGTCCTGAGTCATCGTGGAGTGTGAGGCCGTGGCCCGGATGCCATCCCCGAACCGCTGGCGGAGCACGATCGCGGCCTGCCTGCTGGCGTGGCTGGGCTGCAACGGCTCGGCGCTCGAGAACGAGGGCCCGGCGGGCACCCTGGTCGGGGAGATCTCCGTGGGACCCTTCTGTCCCGTCGAGGTCGAGGGCCAGCCGTGTCCCCCGCCTCCCGGGACGTACCAGTCGATCGTCGTCCTGGTGTACTCACGGTTGCCCGGCGGGGAGCGACTGATCGCGGAAGTCCGGCCAGACGACAGCGGGCGATTCGAGCTATCCCTCCAGCCCGGATCCTACCGCGTCAGGCTCGATCATTCGCTGGGGATCCCGGGCACGCCCAGGCCGGACGAGCGATTCCGCGTCGAGGCGGGCCGCACGACGGCGCTCACCTTCGACATCGACACCGGCATCCGCTGAGCGTCACGGGCGCTCTTCGGGAGCCCCACACACCCACTCGTACGAGCCGGTAGCCCTCGAAGGCGCCAGTGACCCGCGATACGTCGCCTGGCTGTCGACGTCAGGCGAGGTGTTCCCGGGCGAGCGCGTGTACAGCAGGAGCCCGGCGTCGTCGTCGAAGCCCGTGAGCGAGGCGCTCGAGACGCTCGGGGTCATTATGCTGGCGGTCGATCCGTTCATGTGGCCCATGCCCAGACCGTGGCCGAGCTCGTGGCCGAGGACGGCGCGCCTGGTATTGGCGTGCGACGGCCCCGAATAGCTCTGGAAGCGGAGCCAGATCGCGGCGCTGGAGATCGATCGGTCGCCGCTCCAGAAGGTCCGCGCCACGCCCACCGTGTTGGGGCCGGAGTAGCGCTGGTCGCTCTCGCTGAAGTGGATCACGATCGTGCCGGGCGTGCCCTCGGGCGGCGGGGAGTCGCCCACCGTCACCGAGCCGGGGTCCACCACGCCACCCGTCCAGTCCGAAACGAACGCCGGCGCGTTGCTGCGGACCTCGGCGATCCAGCGCTCGAGCTCGAGACCGCCCGCGAACCCCTCCGGCCGCGTGTCGATGTAGACGGTCGGCGAGCTCATCCAGCGGATCGTTCGGGGCTCGAACTCGCGCGCCATGTCGTTGAAGGCTCCCATGTCGAAGCTCTCCGGGACGATCCGCCACTCCGTATCGTGGCCGCGCGCGAACGTGGCGCGGGAATGAACGTTCGGCCCGGACAGCGCGAGATCCCTGAGCGAGCCGGAGGGATCGCCGGGCACGGAGAACGCCCCCGACCCGTCCGTGGTCACGGTCTGTCCCGCGAACCGTACCGTCACGCCCGCCACGCCGTGGCCGTCGAACTGGTCGACCACGCGCCCGGCCAGCGCCACGCTGTTCGAAGGCGGGGGCGGGGGCGGAGGCGGAGGCGGCGGTGGCGAGGGCGGATCGGGCGCGGGGACGCTCATGACGACTTCCACCGCCACCGCGCCCGCGCCGGACTCGATCGAGAGCGTTTCCACGTACGTGCCGGCCGTCGACCCGCCGCGGTCGGCGAACAGCTGGATGGTCGCGTTGGAGTGGGGCGCCAGGGTTCCCGAAGCCGGGCTGGCCGACAGCCAGCCGGCAGATTCGCCCGCGGTCCATGCCAGCGGTAGGCCTCCACTGTTCGCGACCGACACGGTCGACGATGTGCCGCTGGTGCCGAAATCGACGTGGAGGGGCGATACCACCAGTCGCGCCGGTGAGGCGACGGCGACCGCCAGCGAGACCGAACGCTGTCCACCGTTCGACTCGAGTGTCAGCGTCGTCGAGTGGATGCCCTCGGACAGCGAAGATCGATTCGGCGTCACGACGACGGTGGTCGTGGATCCCGGCGCGGTCGTCGCCGACGCGGGCTCGACGCTCGCCCAGGACGGGGCCTCCCAGGACCAGGTGAGCGGCGCGCCCCCGGCGTTCGTGACGTACACCGCCGCCGCTACATCCTCGACGGTCAGCGAGAGCGAGGCCGGGGACACCTCCGCCATCGGCGAAGCGGGGGCCGGCACCATTACGGTGACGTCGACCTCCGGTCCTTCGTTCGCGACGACGAAGCGGATGCGTCCCGAGTGGATCCCCGGCGCGAGGTCGCCGCGATCGACTTCGATCCGGACCACCGCGGACCCGTCCGCCGGGAGCGTTCCCGCGGCGGGCCTCGCCGTCACCCATCCAGGGGTCGCTTCGTGCGACCAGGCCACGGTTTCGTCGCCCGTGTTGCGAAGCAGGATCGACGCCTCTGCGGCGACTGCGCCAAGCGAAACGGCGCTCGTCGACACCGTGAGGGAGAGGCCGGGTGGCGGCGGGTTCTGATCTGGAGGAGAGGGATCGGGAGAGGGATCGACGGGCGAAGACGCACCCGAGCAAGCGACCCCCAAGACGATCGCGGTGAGGATGATCGCTCTGGCGGTCGAAAGGACCGATGACTCGATGTCGTTCTCGTCGCGGCGCGCCACGTAGAGGAATCGGGCAACCTCTGTGCCAGTGGCGGACGAGCCATGGAAGGGGACCGCAATCGCGGTCGAGCGGAACCGAACTTCCGCGATCGTCTACGCGCGCTTCCGCGAGCGCGAGACCGGTGCCCGGTTCCCGTCGCGATTCGCCACGCTTGACGGTGCGGGAGGAGGCGAATAGCATGAGGCCCGATGCGTAATTCGCTCGATCGCGGCGCGTTCTTCTTTACCGGGTGCTGGTGGTCTCGACCACCGGTGGGCGCCGTGTAGCGGGACCGCGATCGTTCGAAGCGGAGGCGACCCACCTGAGAGGATCAGGTGGGTTTTTTTTTGAACCGGGACTCCTATCGATGACCACGCTGCCGTTCGATCCGGGCCGCGAGATCGCGGCCGACCTGGACACGCCGGTTTCGGCATTCCTCAAGCTGCGCGAGCTCGACCCGGTGTTCCTGCTGGAGAGCGTGGCCGGCGGCGAGAGGGTGGGGCGGTATTCGTTCATCGGGGTGGGGCGGCGACACGAGGTCACGCTCGAGCGGGGCGCCCTCACCGTGGACGGCGCCACGGGGAACGTGGACGGGGATCCCCTGGCCGCGCTCGAGCATTGGCTCGCAGGTCTCGAGCTCTCGGCCCCTGATCTGCGCCGCGCTCCCGCGGGACTCGTCGGCTACGTGGGATACGAAGCGGCGTCATGGTTCGAGCGGCTGCCGCCGGCCGGTCCGCCGCCGCTCCCGCTTCCCACAGCCGGGTTCGTGGTGCCGAAGGCCCTCCTGGCGTTCGATCACGTGCGCTCGAGCCTGACGTGCCATCCGCTGTCCCCCGACGACGATCCCATGCTCCCGCGCGAGATCGAGCACGCGCTGCGCGCGAACACCGCCGCGCCGCCCGCTGCGGGGGCCAGCGCCGAGCCCGTCGCCAGCCATTCGCGGGACGAGTTCGTGGGGGCGGTCGAGCGAGCGCAGGAGCACATCCGCGCCGGCGACGCGTACCAGATCGTCCTGTCGGTGCGGTTCTCGGGTGAAAGCGAGGCGGACCCGTTCGCCGTGTACCGCGCGCTGCGGCTCCTCAACCCCTCGCCGTACCTCTACTACGTGAGGGCGGGGGGCGCCGAGATCGTCGGCTCGAGCCCGGAGGCCCTGGCGCGCCTCCAGGGGCGCCGCGCGCTCCTGCGGCCGATCGCCGGCACGAGGCCGCGCGGCCGGACCGCGGAAGAGGACGGCGCGCTGGCGGCCGATCTGACGACGGATGCCAAGGAGAACGCCGAACACACCATGCTGGTCGACCTCGCCCGCAACGACCTCGGGCGCGTGGCCGCGCCCGGGACCGTGGAGGTCACGGCGCTGAAGGAGATCGAGCGCTACTCGCACGTCATGCACCTGGTCAGCACCGTCGAGGGCGTTCTCGCGGCCGGGGCCGGCCAGTTCGACCTGTTCCGCGCCGCGTTCCCGGCGGGCACCGTGACCGGCGCCCCCAAGATCCGCGCGATGGAGATCCTCTCCGAGCTCGAGGGATCCGCTCGCGGTCCCTACGCGGGATCGGTGGGCTACTTTGGCGTCGACGGCGGGATGGACCAGGCGATCGCGATCCGGACGATCGTGTTCCACCACGGCCGCTATGCGTTCCAGTCCGGCGCGGGCGTCGTGGCGGACAGCGTGCCGGAGAAAGAGCACGCGGAGGTGTTGAGCAAGGCGCGAGCGCTCGCCCGGGCACTCGAGCTCGCGGAGGGGAACCTTTGAGGATCATTCCACTTCGTGAATTCGATTCGAGGTCGGCGGCGCGGGTCGATCCCTCGGCGGCCGGCGCTCCGCTCGCGAGCCTCCCGCGCGTGTCGATCCCTCCGCGGCCCGCGCTCCGCTCGCGAGCCTCCTCGCTTCGCTGCGGGGTCTCGCTCGACTCCCGCGCCCACGGCCGCGTTCGGGATCGCCGCGCGCGGGCCCTTTGGAGCGAGTTGCGGCTCACTAGTCCCACGATCCCAAGACCGAGGGCGGCGCGGGGGCGCATCGGGGAGGGGACGATACGCGGCAGTGCGGAGCGTCGTTCCGCGCCCTGCCGAGACGAGCGAGCGCTGGAACGACCCGCGGAGCGCGTCCGTCCCCGCGGTGATGCGACCCCGCGCCGATACCACGAGCCCTCGGAGATCCACTCGTGAACCTTCGCATCGTCGTCGTCGACAACTACGACTCGTTCACGTGGAACCTGGTCCAGGCCCTCTACGCCTTCGGCCGCGAGGTGATCGTCCGGCGCAACGACGCCGTCGACGCCGATTCGCTCGAGCAGCTGGAGCCCACGCACGTCGTGATCAGCCCCGGTCCGGGGCGCCCCGAGGACGCCGGCGCGACGTGCGCGATCGTCGAGCGGTGGTCGGGGCGGGTACCGGTTCTCGGCGTATGCCTCGGCCATCAGGCGATCGCGCACGTGCTCGGGGGGCGTGTCGAGCGCGCGCCCCGGGTCGTCCACGGCCAGTCGTCGCGCGTCTACCACGACGGGCGTTCGCTCTATTCCGGAGTGTCCAACCCGCTGCAGGCCGGCCGCTATCATTCGCTGATCGTGTCGGAGCGCGAGCTGCCGCCCGACCTCGAGGTGTCGGCCTACACGTCCGAGGGGGAGATCATGGGCCTGCGCGTGGCCGGCACCCGGACCGAGGGCGTACAATTCCACCCCGAATCGATCCTCACGGCCGACGGCCCCCGGTTGATCGCCAACTTCCTGAGAGGAACGTCGTGAGCCCCCTGCGCGGGATCCGGGGGGCGGTGCAGGCAGCCGCCGACACGCCGGACGCGATCGACGCGGCCACGCAGGATCTCCTGCGGGAGATGGTGAGGCGGAACGAGGTCGCCCCGGAGGGCCTGCTGGCGATCTGGTTCACCCAGACGCCGGACCTCACCGCCGCGCACGCGGCCGCTTCGGCCCGGGCGCTCGGCTGGCGTCACGTGCCGCTCCTCGGCGCGCAGGAGGCGCCGGTCGCCGGACAGATGGAGCGCGTAGTGCGCGCGCTGATGCTCGCGGACCTCGACGTGAACCACGGGGCCGTGCGCCACGTTTACCTGGGAGCGACCCGCGAGCTGCGGGAGGACCTGAACGAGATGGGAGCCCTCGAATGATCGTCATCCTCAAGCCCGGTGTCTCGCTCAAGGCGATGGGCGAGCTGGTCAAGTTCATCGAGTCCCAGGGCCTCAAGGTGGGACGCATCGTGCGCGGGGAGGAGCGGACGGTGATCGGGCTGATCGGAGAGGATCGGCACGTGCCGATCGACCGGATCCGCGCCTTCGAGGGCGTCGAGGACGTCGTGCCGGTGCTGAAGCCCTTCAAGCTGGTGAACCGCGAGCTCCAGAAGGAAGACACCGTGGTTCGTGGCGAGGGATTCCGCTTCGGCGGCGGGAGCTTCACCGTCATCGCCGGTCCCTGCGCGGTCGAGTCGGCGGACCAGATCATGGAGATCGCCCGCTTTCTGCGCGACCAGGGCGTCGACGTGCTTCGCGGCGGCGCGTTCAAGCCGCGCACCTCGCCGTATTCGTTCCAGGGGATGGAGACCGAGGGGCTGGAGCTGCTCGCCCGGGCGCGCGAAGAGACGGGACTGGCGATCATCACCGAGGTCGTCTCCGCCGAGGACGTCCCGGTGGTGGCGGAGGTCGCCGACATCCTCCAGGTCGGCGCGCGGAACATGCAGAATTTCCGCCTGCTCCAGCACGTCGGGCGCACGGACCGCCCGGTGTTCCTCAAGCGCGGCCAGAGCGCGACTCTCGAGGAGTTCCTGCTCGCGGCCGAGTACGTCGTGGCCGAGGGCAACCCCAACGTGATCCTGTGCGAGCGCGGGATACGCACGTTCGAGCGATACACGCGGAACACCCTCGACATCGCCGCGGTGCCGCTCCTCAAGCAGCTGTCGCATCTTCCCGTCGTCGTCGACCCTTGCCACGCGACCGGCCGGCGCGACCTCGTGCCGCCGCTGGCGGTCGCCGCCCTCGCGGCGGGAGCGGACGGGCTCATGGTCGAGGTGCATCCGGACCCCGAGAACGCGTTGTCCGACGGCCCGCAGAGCCTCACGTTCGAGATGTTCGCGCGCATGAACGAGGATCTCGAGCGGGTCCGCTCCGCGCTCCGTCCGCACGCCGCGGTCGTATGAGCGAGGTACGGCTGGCCCCGCTGGGCCGGATCCGGGCCCGGCTGCGCGTACCTGGCGACAAATCGATCTCGCACCGCGCGCTGATCCTGAATTCGCTGGCCGAAGGAGGCGCGACCGTAACCGGCCTCGCGCCCGGGCTCGACGTGGGCTCGACGGCCACGGCGCTGGCCGCGCTCGGCGCCGAGATCGCTCCCGCGGGGCCCGGGGCGGTCACAGTGACGGGACCGTCGGTCTGGAAGGCGGCGGGCCCCGTGGACTGCCGCAACTCGGGCACGACGGCGCGCCTTCTGCTGGGAGCGCTCGCGCCGCGCGCAGAGGGCGAAGTCGTCCTGGACGGCGACGGCTCGCTTCGCCGCCGCCCGATGGACCGGGTCGCGCGGCCTCTCGCCGCCATGGGGGCCGAGATCGTCGAGCGGAACGGGCCCGGCCGGCTGCCGCTCGCGGTTCGGGGCCGTCCGCTCGTCGGCGCGAGCCACCGGCTCGAGGTCGCGAGCGCGCAGGTCAAGTCCGCGCTGCTCCTGGCCGGCCTCGCAGCCGAGGGCGAGACGGCGATCGCGGAGCCTTTTCCCTCGCGCGACCACACCGAGCGGATGCTCGGCGCGATGGGGGCGCGGATCGACACCCACGGGGAGATCCGGCTCGAGCCGGGCCCCATCCGGGCGATCGACGTGGCGGTCCCGGGCGACCTGTCGTCGGCGTCCTTCTTCCTGGGGCTCGCCGCGGCCGCCGGAGGCGAGGCGGTCGTCGAGGGTGTGGGGCTCAACCCCGGCCGCACCGGATTCCTGTCGCTCCTCGAACGGCTCGGTGCCGACGTCACCGTCCGGCCGGAGATGGAAGGGGTCGAGCCCGCGGGCAGCGTCACGGTCCGGGCCGACGGCCTGCGCGGGATCGACGTCGGACCCGAAGAGGTCCCCGGCACGATCGACGAGCTGCCGCTTCTCGCAGTCCTCGCCACACAGGCCTCCGGTCAGACGCGCGTGACCGGGGCGCGCGAGCTCCGCGTCAAGGAGAGCGACCGGATCGCGGCGATCGTGGCGGGCCTCTCGGACATGGGAGCGGACATCGAAGCGCTTCCCGACGGGTTCGTCGTGCGAGGGCCCACCCGCCTGAGGGGCGCCCGGCTCGACGCGCACGGCGATCATCGGATCGGGATGGCGCTCGCGGTCGCCGCGTCCATGGCCCAAGGCCGATCGATTCTGGCGGGCGCCGAGTGGGTGGACGTCTCGTACCCCGGCTTCTTCGAGGCGCTCGCTGGCTGCGGCGATTCGAAGTCGATCCTCTCCTGGCGCTCGGCGTGACCGGCGGCGCCCTGCACCTGGCGCTCGTCGGGTGGCCGGTGGGCCACAGCCTGAGCCCCCTTCTCTGGGAAGGAGTCGGGAAGCGCCGGGGGGTCACGATCGAGTACGCCCGCTATCCGGTGGATCCGGAGGACGCGACGTCGTGGGACGCGCTCTGGGCCTCGGATCTCCACGGCTTCAACGTCACGGCGCCCTACAAGGAGAGGGCGGCCGCGCGCTGCGATCGACTCTCGCCCGCTGCCGCGGAGATCCGCTCGGTGAACACCGTGATCCGCGATGCGGGAGGGTGGACGGGGCACTCGACCGACGGCTACGGGTTCGTCCGCGCGGTGCTCGCCGCCGACGAGCCGCTCCGGGGTCGCAGGATGGCGGTGCTCGGCACGGGTGGCGCGGGCCGCTCGGTCGCGCGGGCGGCGGCGGAAGCCGGGGCCGAGGTGACGATGGTCAGCCGCTACCCGGAACGCGTTCCGCCGGGATGCGGCCGCTTCCCGCGAATCGGCTGGGACGCGCTCGTCGAGCAGGATCCGTTCGACGTGGTGGTGAACGCGACGCCGGTCGGCCGCGGGCGGAGCGCGAGCGAGCCGGCTCTGTCCTGCGGGCGCGCCTGCACGAACGCGCTGGCGCTCGATCTCAACTACACCCCGCCGGTGACGTCCTTCCTGCGCGCCGCGCGCGCGGCGGGCGCGCGGACCCTGAACGGGCTCTCCACACTGGTCTATCAGGCCTGTCTCGGCGCGGCGCTCCTCCTCGATCGCGACCCCGCCGCGGCGGAATCCTACGAAGAGGACTTCCGCGCCGTGGCGCGGGAGGTCGCGCCCCAGGTGTCGAGATGATCGGCCGCCGGTTGCGGCTGCTGACGGCCGGCGAGTCTCACGGCGCGCGCCTCCTCGGCATCCTCGACGGCGTCCCGGCGGGCGTCCCGCTATCGGCCGCCGCCGTCGACGGCTATCTCTGGCGCCGGCAGGGGGGCGTGGGCCGCGGCGCGCGCATGAAGATCGAGCGCGACCGCGCGGAGATCGTGGCCGGGGTCTGGAAGGGCGAGACGTCAGGTGCGCCGGTCGCCATGACGATCGAGAACCGGAGCGTCATCCCCGAGGATCGACAGCCCGTCCGCACGGTTCCCCGGCCGGGCCACGCGGATCTGACCGGGATGCTCAAGCACGCGCTCGCCGACGCGAACCCCGCCATCGAGCGCTCCAGCGCGCGCGAGACCGCGATGCGGGTCGCGCTCGGCGCGGTCGCGCACGCGCTCCTCCGGGAGCTCGGGATCGGGGTCTTCGGCCATGTGGTGTCGATCGGCGGGGTGGAGGCGAGCCCGGACCGCGGCGACTGGGGCTCGCTCGTCCACGCACGCGACCGGAGCCCTCTGTATTGCGCGGATCCCGGTGTCGAGGAGGCGATGCTCGCGCGGATCGAAGAGGCCAGGGAGCGGCAGGAGACGCTGGGCGGCGTGGCCGAGGTCGTCGCGCTGGGCGTGCCGCCGGGCGTCGGCTCCTACTCCCAGTGGGACACGCGGCTCGAAGCCTCGCTCGCGGCGGCGCTCCTCTCGATCCAGTCCGTGAAGGCGGCCGCGATCGGCGACGGCGTGGCGACGGCGGGGGAGCTCGGCCGCGGGGCGCAGGACGAGATCTTCTGGGACGAGGGGGTCGTGCGGAGGACTAACCGCGCGGGCGGGATCGAAGGCGGGATCACGAACGGGGAGCCGGTCGTGGCGCGCGCGTGGTTCAAGCCGATCTCGACCCAGCGGCGACCGCTCCGGTCCGTCGACCTGGCGACAGGCGAGGAGACAGAGTGCAGGTACATCCGCTCCGACACCCTGATCGTGCCCGCGGGCAGCGTGGTCGCCGAGGCGATGCTCGCGATCGCGCTGGCCGACGCCGTGCTGGAGAAGCTCGGCGGCGATCACCTGGACGACACCCGCGCGTCGCTGGATGCGCTCCTCGCGCGACTCCCCTGGCAAAGGCCGGGGCTGCCGTCCGTGCTGACCGCGGCCCCCGCGCCGCCGCCCGAGCCGGCCGAGGAGCCGGCGGAGGAGACGTGAGCGAATCGAGGATCTATCTCGCCGGATTGTCGGGCGCGGGCAAGTCGACGGTGGCGGCGCTCGTGGGGCGCTGGCTCGGCATCCCGGCCGTGGACGTGGACGCCGAGGTCGAGCGCGCGGCGGGACGGAGCGTGGCCGCGCTCTGGGCCGAGGGCGG
>JAICQP010000174.1 GCA_025937815.1 Gemmatimonadota bacterium | reverse complement strand
TGGATGTCGTGCACGTGACGCAGATGTCGCTCGCCGCCAGCGCGGCGCGCGAATCCTGGCCGGGATCGATCGCGAGGCCGAGATCCGAGAGCCTCGCGGCCAGCCGCTGAGCGCGGCGCCCGTCGAGGTCGACCGCGAACACGCGCGTCAACGGCCGCACGCGAGCCAGCGCGCGGATCTGGGCCGGCGCCTGGTCGCCGCAGCCGAAGATCGTGACCGTCGAGGCGTCCTCGCGGGCGCAGTACCTGGCGGCGACCGCCGTCGCCGCGGCCGTCCTCAGGATCGTGATCTCGATCGAGTCCATGACCGCCAGGGGGACGCCGGTCGCGCCGTGGAAGAGGGCGATCACTCCCTGGATCGTGGGAAGGCCCGAGGACTCCCGATTCCCGGGGAAGTTGGCGTTCGCCTTCACCGCGAAGCGCGGATCGGCCCCTGGAAGCCAGGCGCTCTTGATGTGGAAGCCGCCCGTCCCGACGGGAAGACCCAGGATGCCAGGTGCGGGGATCGCGCCCTCGGCGTGCATCGCGAAGGCGCGCTCGACTTCGCGAATGACGTCGTCCAAGTCGATCAGCGACGCGATCTCCGCCCGCGAGAGAAGCAGCGTGCCAGCGGCCTCAGGCTGCATGGCGCTCCTCGACGGCCGCATCAGGCCGCATAGCGCTCTTCGACCGTGGCGACGAACAGCGCCGTGCCCGCCAGCCCGACCGCGCCCGCGACGAAGAACGGCGTGGCGGGAGACACCCGCCACAGGAGCCCGCCGATCGCCGCCGCCGGGGTGACCGACAGCCCGCGCACGAGGTAGTAGAGGCCGACGGTCCGGCCCCGGACCTCCGGCTCGGCCGAATCGACGATCATCGCCTTGCGTGACGGCTCGCCGATCTCCCGCAGGCCGCCGACGATGAACGCCAGCGCCATCGCGGCCGGACCGGCGGCGAGCGCGACCGTCACCGGGAACAGCGCGAAGGCCAGGAAGGTCGCGGTCACGAACGGCTTTCGTCCGATCCGATCGGCCAGCTGCGCCGCGGGCAGGTAGACGACCAGGGACGTCGCCACCTGGAGGGCGAGAAGGAGGCTGAACGCGGGTACCGAGAACCCGCGCACGGTCGTCACGTACAGGATCACGAACACCCCGGCCATGCCCTCGCAGGTGCGGATCACGATGTCCGAGACGAGGAGCCGACGGAGGGCCGGGTCGAACGTGCGCCACACGCCGCGCATCCGCATCGGTCGCGTGGGCAGGACCGGAAGGTCCATCCTGGCGACGACGACGAGCGTGAGCGCGGCCAGGATCAGGGTCGAGGCAAATCCGATCCGCATGCCGGCCACGACGCCGAACGCGCCGATCAGCGCCCCTCCGACCAGCGGGGATACGAGCCGCGGAACCCGCCTGAGGATCGACTGCACGGTGAAGCCCATCGCGCGGCGGCCGCGGGGAAGCGCGTCCGCGATGACGGCGAACGTGGCTGGGCTGGCCATGCTGTTCCACCCCATGGCGAGAGCGAGCCCCACGAAGACCCACGGCCAGGAGGGGCTCACGAGGTACGCCAGGTAGCCGAGCGACGCGACACCGATGAACAGCGGGAACGCGCGGCGGCGGCCGAGGCGATCGGCGATCGTGCCGCCGGGGAACTGGTAGACCGCGTCGAAGAAATCCTCCGCGGCGCCGTACAACCCGATCGCCACCGCACCCGCGCCGAGCGCCTCCAGGTATTTCGGCACGAAGCGCTTCCACAGCTCTTCGCCGAACCCCAGCAGGAACACCGCTCCGGCCGCGGAGGCGACGTTCCGCTCCAGCGCCAGGCGCTCACGCCAACTGCCGGTCCGTTCCAAGGATCCTCCAGCCTTGCGTCCGAGCGGTCCTGTGTGATACAGTTGGATCTATGAATGCTACTGTTGAATCACCAGCCCGTCAAACTCCGCCGGTACAGCCGGCCAGGTGGCTTCTGCTGACCCACCAGCTTCCTCCCTCCCCGGCCTACTTCCGGGTGCGGATCCGGCGCCGGCTGGCGGCCATCGGGGCCGTGCCGGTCCGGAACGCGGTGTACGCACTTCCGGCGAACGACGCCACGCGGGAGGACTTCGAGTGGCTGCTTCGCGAGATCGTCGCCGATGGCGGCGAGGCGACCCTCTGCGAAGCGGTCTTCATCGACGGGGACACGGACCGCAGGCTCCGCGCCGCTTTCGATGGCGAACGGACCGCGGCCTACGCGGCGATCGTCGAGGAGGCGGATAGGGCGCGCGCTGCATGGGCCGGCTCCCCCGCGGCCCGCGCGACTCTGGAGGAATTGAAGCGGAGGCTCCGCGAAGGGAAAGCGCGGGACTTCTTCCATGCCCGCGGACGGGCCGAGGCCGAGAACGCCGTGTCGATCCTGGAGATGGAGATAGCCACCGAGGCACAGGAGGGCGAGATGGCAGGCGACGAGCGGACGATGGAGCGGGTGTCGGGACGGACATGGGTCACGCGCCGGGGCGCCCGCGTCGACAGGATCGCCAGCGCATGGCTGATCCGGCGATTCGTGGATCCTCTGGCGACGTTCAAGTTCGTCGATCCCGAAGGGTACGAGCCGGAGCCGGGCGAGCTGCGCTACGACATGTTCGAAGGCGAGTTCACGCACGAGGGCGAGCGGTGCACGTTCGAGACCCTGCTGCGCCACTTCGGGCTGACCGATCCCGCGCTGCGGGCCATCGCGGAGATCGTCCACGACATCGATCTCAAGGAAGAGCGCTTCGGGAGGACGGAGACTGCGGGGGTGGCTTCGATGATCCACGGGATCACGGCCACGGTCGAGCCGGACCACGAGCGGCTGCGGCGGGGTGGCGAGATGCTGGACGGCATCTACGCCCACTTCCAGGCTACAGGCCGTACTGCTTGAGCTTGCGGTACAGGGTCCGCTCGCCGATCCCCAGCATGTCCGCCGCGCGGCGGCGGTTCCCCCCCACCAATGCGAGCGTCCGCGCGATCGCTTCCTTCTCGAGGTCCTCGAGCGACATCCCGACTTCGAAGCGGACTCCATCTCCGGACCGGGACGCGGAGCCGGTGGGAGAAGCCTCCCCCCGCGACACCGCGGTGTCCACCCGCGCCGGGACGGCTCCCCCGTCCGCCTCGACCTCGACGGCCTCCAGCCACTGGGGGGTCGACGACTCGCGGAGCATGTCGCGCAGGCGGGCCTGCTCGTGCCGGACCGCATCGAGGTCGCTCTTCAGATCGCGATAGAAGTAGCTGAGCAGCGTCTCGATCCGCCGGGTGGACAGGCCGGACTCCTCCCCTTCGCCGTCGGCTAGCGTCACGGGCAGGAGCCGCTGCGGGTTGGCCCGCGCGAAGATGTCGGCGGGGATGTCGCGCGGGCGGATCCGCGTGCCGGGCGTCAGCACGAGCATGCTCTCGACCAGGTTCCTCAGCTCGCGCACGTTGCCGGGCCAGTCGTAGTTCTGGAGGACCTCCATCGCCTCGTCGGTGATCCCCGCGAACTCGCGGTCGTTCTCGCGGCAGAACTCCTGGACGAAGTGGTGGATGAGGAGCGGGACGTCCTCGCGCCGCTCGCGCAGCGGGGGCATGCGGATCGAGAGCACCGCCAGCCGGTAGTAGAGGTCGCGGCGGAAGCGGCCCGCGCGCACCTCCTCCTCGAGGTTCTTGTTCGTGGCGGCGATCACGCGGACGTCGACCTTGATCGGGGCAGACCCGCCGACCCGCATGAACTCGCGCTCCTCGAGGACGCGCAGGAGCTTGACCTGCGTCGCGGTCGGCATCTCCGCGACCTCGTCGAGGAACAGCGTGCCCCGGTCGGCGATCTCGAAGCGCCCCTTCCGGAGCGACGTGGCGCCCGTGAACGATCCTTTCTCGTGCCCGAAGAGCTCGGACTCGAGCAGGCTCTCGGCGAGCGCCGCGCAGTTGACGGCGATGAACGGCCGCGCCGAACGCGGCGACAGGTCGTGGATCGCGCGCGCCACGAGCTCCTTGCCGGTGCCGCTCTCGCCCTCGATCAGGACCGTGGAGTTGACCGGCGCGTACTGGGCGACCCGCTCCAGCACGACCTTGACGGCCTCGGAACGGCCGACGATGCGCGTCCGGCCGACGAGCTCCTCGCGTGCCCCGAGACGGCGCGCGAGGAGCTTCAGCTCGTCGGCGTCGAACGGCTTGGGGAGAATCTCGTCGATCCCCCGGAGCCGCCACCGCTCGACGCGCTCGACGTCCATGCGGTCGGCGAGCGCGATCACGGCCGTACGTCCGGCAGCGCCGGCGAGCTGCTCGAGGAACTCCCGCACCGCCGGCTCGTCGAGCCCGCCGGTCAGGACGACCAGCGTGACCCCGTCCTCGGCGAGCACGCGCTCGCCGATCTCGCGCAGCGAGTCGACCACGTCGATCCGATGGCCGGCCTGGCTGAGCGCGCGCTCGGCGCGAACGGCGTACTCGGGGTCGTAGCGGCTGACGAGGACCCTCACGCCCGGGGATCCGATTCGGCGACGTCGCCGGCGAGGAGTGCCACGGCATGATCGAGGACGGGCGCGAGCGTGCGGAAGCCGCTCTCGGCTCCCCGCGGGCTGCCGGGCAGGTTGACGATCAGCGTGCGGCCGCGGACGGCCGCCATCGCGCGCGAGAGCATGGCGTGTGGCGTCTCCCCGAGGCCGGCGGCGCGAAGGGCCTCGGCGATCCCCGGCACCTCGCGGTCGGCGACGGCGCGGGTCGCGTCGGGGGTCACGTCGCGGGGCGCGAGGCCCGTTCCGCCCGTCGTCAGGACGAGCGGGACGCCGCTGCCGGCGAGGTCGGTGAGCGCCGCCGCGATAGCGGCTGAGTCGTCGGGGACGACCCGCCGTTCCGACACGACCCTCCCCTTCTGCTCGAGGAGCCCGGCGAGGAGGGGACCGCTGGCGTCCTCCCGCGTACCAGCGGCGGAGCGGTCGCTCACCGTCAGGACGGCGGCGCGGCGCTGCCATGCCATTTCGGCAGTCATGCCGCGAAGATACGGGGCC
>JAICQP010000069.1 GCA_025937815.1 Gemmatimonadota bacterium | reverse complement strand
GTCGCCGCGGCCGTGCGCGATCCCTTCTCGGTGGCTTCCGTCGCGCCACTGGCGGGAGCGGCGGCCGCGGAAGGCGCGGGGCTGGTGTCGGTGTGCGGCGACATCGAGGCCGAGCTCGCAGCCTTGCCGCGCGAGGACCGCCACGCCTTTCTCGCCGACATCGGACTGCCGGAGTCGGGGCTCAGGCGCGTCATCCACGCGGCGTACGATCTGCTGGGGCTTCAGACCTTCTTCACGGCCGGCCCCAAGGAGGTCCGGGCGTGGACGATCCACCGCGGCGACACGGCTGTCGAGGCGGCCGGCGCGATCCACACCGACATGGCTCGCGGCTTCATCCGGGCCGAGATCGTGGGCTGGGAGGACTTCGTGCGCGCGAACCGCTCCATGCAGCGCGCGAAGGAGATGGGGCTCGTGCGGAGCGAGGGCCGGGACTACCGGATGGCCGACGGCGACATCACGTACATCCGCTTCAACGTGTAGCGCCTACCGCGGATTCCTCGAGGGGCCCGGGTCCAGGGACATCCGTGCCGTCGCCGGCTCCGGCGGCCTGCCCCCTGCCACCGGCTCCACCTCTGCCTCGGCTTGCCGGCGCCCGACGATCCACCCCTTGAGGCGTTCCGCGAACCGATTCATTCCCACGTATGCGGCGGGCACGACGATCAAGGTCAGCGCCATCGACAGCATCATGCCCGAGACGACCGCGATGGCGAGCGGCTGCATGAGCTCCGAGCCCTCGCCCAAACCGAGCGCCAGCGGAAGCATCCCGAACGCCGTGGTCAGGGTGGTCATCATGATCGGACGTAGCCTGACCGCCCCCGCCTCGACGATCGCGTCTTCCAGCGACATCCCGCGCAGATGCCGGTTCTGGTTGGCGTATTCGACCAGCAGGATGGCGTTGTTTACGACGATCCCCGCCAGCAGGATCACGCCCAAGAGGACCGGGGCGCTCTGGGGCGTGCCCGTGATCCACAGACCCAGTCCGACTCCTATCAGCGACAGCGGGATCGCGAGGAGGATCACCAGCGGATCGGTGACGCTCTCGTACTGGATCGCCATCACGACGAAGACGAGGAAGATCGCGAGCAGGATCACGATCAGAAGCTGACGGTTGTTCTCGCGGATCGCCTCGGCTTCGCCGCCCAGCACGATTCCATAACCCTCGGGGAGCTGAAATCCCGCCAGCCGTGCCTGGATCGAATCGCTGATCGCGCCGACCGGCGCCACGTCCGTGATCACGTCGCCGCTCACTCGCAGGATCCGGTTCTGCTGCTCGCGCAGAATGCTGGTCGGCCCCAGGCCGGCGTTCACGGTTGCCACATCGCGCAGGTAGACCGGAGCTCCACCGCCGACGCCCGGGAAGAGCGCGATCGTCTCCAGGTCCTCGGAGCTGGTGAAGCGCTCCCGCGGCAGGATGACCCGCACGTCGTATTCGCGGTTCCCCTCCGTGTAGCGCGTGGCGATCGTGCCGCCGAGAGCGGTGCGCAGGGTCTGACCGACCGCCGCGACGTTCAATCCCAGCGAGGCGGCCCGCTCGCGGTCCAGCCGGACCGTCAGCATGGGGCTCGCCTCCTCGGTTGAGGGCTGGAGGTTCTCCAGGCCCGGAACCCCCTCGAGCAGCGTCATGACAGAGGCGGCCAGGCGGTTCAGCTCCGTCAGGTCTTCGCCCTGGATCGTGACGTCGATCGATTCGCCCGAAGACGAGGTCCGAAGCCCCCGGATCCGGGGCGGACGCACGAAGATCCGGGCCCCCGGGAACCCGCGATCGTCGATCCGGCGCTGGAGCTCCATCACCCATTCGTCGGCGCTCATGTCCCGCTGGCTGGCCGGCGCCAGCACGATGTCCAGCGAGCCGCGGCCTGAGCGTGAGGCGGTCGAGCCGCCGAACAGGAACCCGCCGGCGGTAGCGAACATGTGTTGCACGTGAGGCATCTCGGCGACGAGCGACTCGACCTCGAGCGCGACCCGGTTGGTCTCCTCGGCCGAGGCTCCGGGAGGAAGTCTCAGGAACACGCCGACGTTGCCGCTGTCGACCTGAGGCAGGAACTCGTTTCCGAGGCCGCGGGTCAGGAACCAGACCCCCACGAGGATCGCGACCGCGACGCCGACCGTGAGTCCCCGGCGGCGGACGATGCCCGGACCGTATCGACGGTACGTCCCCCGCAGACGCTTCAGGCCGCGCTCGATGGCGAGCAGTGGCCGGGACCGCCCCAGTCCGCTCGTGCGTTCGACCCGGCCGAGGACCGCGGCCATCGACGGCACGAGGGTCAACGCCACCCCCAGCGAGGCCAGGATGGCGAACGAGATCGTGAGGATCATCTCGCGGAAGATGAGCGCAGCGAGACCGCTGATGAGGAGGAACGGCACCACCGCAGCCAGATTGGTGGCCGTTGACGCGATTACCGCGCTCTGCACTTCGGTCGCGCCCGTATGCGCGGCATCGACGGGGTCGCGCCCTTCCTCCTCGCGGTGCCGGAAGATGTTCTCGAGCATGACGATCGAATTGTCGATCAGCATCCCGACGCCCAGCGCGAGCCCTCCCAAGCTTATGATGTTGAGGGTCAGGTTGCCGGTTCCCATCATGATGAACGTGGCCAGGATCGCGAGCGGGATCGCGGTGCCGATGATGAAGGTCTTCCGCAGGGACCCCAGGAACAGGAAGACGACCACCATCGCGAGAAACGCGCCGATCAGCGCCGCGTTGCGCACCGAGGAGATCGAGCTCTGGATGAAATCGGCCTGGTCCTGGATGACCTCGAAGTCCACGTCCGCGGGGACGAAGCCCGAGGACGCCAGCTCCTCGAGCCGGTGTTCTACTCCTTCAGAGACGCGAACGGTGTTCGCGTCTGGCTGTTTGCGGATCGACAGCTTGACCGCGGGGGTGCCGTCGAGCCGCGCCCAGATGCGCTGCTCGGGATGCGTGTCACGGACCTCGGCAACCTCGGTGAGCGGGACCCTTCCGCCGCTGGGGAGATCCAGCGGCAGGTTACGGATCTCCCGGACGTCCCGGAACTTGCCCGACGTCTTGCCGACCACCTCGCGCTCCTCGGAGGTGACCACACCGGCCGCGACATCCTGGTTTCCCGCGCGCAGCGCGTCGATCACGCCGGAGATCGTGAGGCCGTAGGAGCGCAGGCGCTCCTGATCGAGGACGACCTGGATCTCACGCTCCAGCCCGCCGGAGACGTCGACGGAGGCCACTCCCTGGATGGTGAGGAGTCGCGGCCGGAGCTGCGTGTCGACCCAGTCGCGCAGGGAGACGAGATCGCGCTGGGAGGAGCTGAAGCCGACTTCGTAGATCGGGATCTGGGCGGGGTCGAACTTGTAGATCGTCGGAGGATCCGCTTCCTCGGGCAGCGAGGCGCGGACGCGCTCCAGGTTCTTGGAGGCGTCCTGTAGCGCGAAATCCATGTCGGTGCCGTAGGCGAAGTCCATGTTGACGCCCACCCGCCCCTCCTGGATCTCGGTCTCGATGTTCTCCAGGTCCTCGGTCGGCGCCAGAGCCCCCTCGAGCGGCTTGGCGATCGTCTCCTCCATCACCTCCGGAGCCACGCCCGCGTTGTTCACCGAGGCGCGGATCTGCGGGTAGACGATGTTCGGGAGGAGGTCGATCGGGAGCTGCCGGAGATAGAAAAGGCCGAGCACGACGGCCACCAGCGAGATCATGACCGTCCCGATCGGGCGCCGAATCGACCAGCTGGGTATGCCTCGATGCTCGTCGTTCACGAGCGCGGCCTCCGTCCCGCCGAATCGGTGACCGCCTCGGCCGCGGGCGGCTCGCCCACGGTGCGAACCTGCGCTCCCTCGCGGAGGGACGACCCCCCTTCGACCACCACTGTCTCGCCCCTGGTCAGACCGCGGACGACCTCGACCCGCCCCTGCGACACCAGGCCCGACTCGACCTCGCGACGAAACGCCTTTCCTGCCTCGACCACGAACGCCGACTCCTCGCCGGCGGATCCGGTGAGAATCGCGCTCGCCGGGACGAGCAGCACGTCGTCGCGAGCGTCGAACCGGAGCTGCACCCGGGCCAGGTACCCCGGCCGCGCCTGGCTGCCGGGCTCGAGCGCCACCTCGACCGTAACGAGCCGCGTGGTCGGGTCGGCCGAAGGGAAGACGCGCCGGATCCGTCCACGCAGCGGGCGATCGGGGAACGCGTCCAGTGAGACGTTTACGGTGTCGCCCGCCGCCAGCTGACCGACGTCCAGCTCCGAGACTCCTATCGGCACGACCAGCGTGGATGTGTCGGCGACCTCGAACAGGGGCGTCTGCGGCCCGACGACGTCCCCCGCCTCCACGTGCTTGGCGATGACCACTCCCGAGATGGGCGAGCGAATAGTGGCGTAACCGACCCGCGTCTGAAGCTGCCGATGCACCGCTTCCGCGGCCGCGAGCGCGGTCCTGTCGCGCTCGTACTCGGGCAGCGTGATGACCTCGCGCTCCCGGAGCTGCTCGGCCCGCTCGAATGCCGCGCGGGCGGCCTCGAGCGCGGCGCGGGCGCTCTCGAGATTCGCCGTGAGATCGGCACCCTCGAGACGCGCTAGCACGGCGCCGGTGGAGACCCTGTCTCCTTCCTCGGCGTACACCGCGTTGACCGTCGTGGCCAACTGGCTGTTCACGCTCACCGTGCGGATCGGCTCGACCACCCCGGAGAGCTCGATCTCGCGCGCGATCGAACCCTCTTCGACCGTAGCGGTCTCGACCACCGCGACGGGAGGCCCTCCGTCCGGACCGCCGCCGGGACGGCCGGCAGCGGCCGGCTCTTCGCCGCCGCACGCAAACGCGACGAGCGCCGGCAGCGCGAACCGGCCGAAGCACGTCGAGATCGGGCTGCCGCTGCTCATGTGCCGATCCCCGCCAGCGGCTCGCCCAGCTGCGCCTCGAGTGCGGCCACTGCGACGCCGAGATCCTGTCGCGCGCGGACCCAGCCGACCTCGGCGTCGGCGAGCGCCACCTGGGAAGTCTGCAGATCGAGGATCGTCGCCGCGCCGAGCTGGTACCGCTCTTCGATTACCCGCAGGTCCTCGCGCGCGAGCTCGAGAGCGCGGGACGCGATCTGGACACGACGCGCGGCGGTGTCGATCTGTCCGGCGGCGTCCTCGACCGCCGCGCGTGCCGCCAGCACCGCGTCCCGCGCTTCGGCCTCGGCCGTCCGCCGATCGGCTTCGGCGCGCGCCACCGTCGCCTCGCGCACGAATCCGTTGTAGAGGGGGAGCGAGGCGATGAGACGAAGGCTCCAGCTCTCCTCGTCCGGGGGCCAGCGGAACGAGAACCAGTCGTAGCTGCCGGTCAATCGAAGGGAGGGGACGAACTGGCTCCAGGCCTCGCGCTTTTCGCTGCGCGCGCGATCGAGCTCCGCGCGCGCGGCCACTGCTTCGGGCGCGTTGTCCTCGGCGCGCGCCACCAGTACTTCCACTGCGGGGATCGCAGGCGGCTCCTCGGGCAACGCGCCGGCGGCCGGCCTGGCGGCTCCCGAGCGGCCGACCTGACGCCCGAGGGCAAGGCGCGCCGTTCGGAGTTGCGATTCGGCATCCAGCACCGCGAGCTCGGCATCGGCTTTCTCGAGCTCGGCGCGGAGCGCGTCGGAACGCGTGGCGGTGCCAACGAGGCGGCGCGTCTCCGCGAACTCCTGCTGCCGGGTGGCGCGCTCAAGGCGCTGGCGAGCGGCAACGAGCAGCTCTTCGGCTGCGGCCGCCTCGTAGAACACCTGGGTAGTCTCGAGAATCGTTGCGAATCGCTGGCCCCGCTCGCGGGCCTCCGCCGCCCGTAGGGACGCCGACGCCCCCTGCCACTGCGCCAGCTTGCGGCCGCCGGTGAAGACCTCGTAGCTCGTCTGGAGCTGGGCGGTGTAGCTCTCCGAGACGAGCTGTCCCGTGGACTGGTCGAACCGCTCGTTGCTCGAGTTCGCGTACGTGGAGTTCGCATTGAGGGAGGGGAGCCAGGCGCCGCGGGCCTCAAGGACCCCGGCCTCGGCTACCCGGGTGTCCCCACGCGCGGAGACGGCCGCAGGGCTGCGCTCGAGCGCCATCCGCACGGCCTCCGCGAGCGTGATGGTCTCCTGCGCCCGCGCCGTGCCGAGGAGCCCGAAGATAAGGGCAAAAGTGATCGGGACGACGAGGATTTGGCGCATGGCATGCACTGGACAGAGTATACCGCGGAGGCTCGGAGTCGTCCGCCATCGGACCGACTGGCAGCCACCGCGGAAGGCGTCCCACGCTTGCGCGTCACCAGGTTTTCAGGAGGCGTTTACAAATTCGTCGTTGGGTTCCATACTTCGTTGGTCATGAGCACACGATGCCACGAGTCCGATTCCGATTCCCTGGTGTACGGCAGACTCGCGGTTTGTGCCCTTGCCTTGGCGCTGATGGTTCCTGGGTGCGGCCGTGAAGGGGATTCGGATCCCGCGATCTTCGAACCGGATCCGGCTGCCGACCGTCCTCCGGTCTTCGAATACGCAATCTTCTACTACAACGCATTGATCCAGGCAGCGGTTCTGGACGTGGAAGCCTTCGACCCCGACGGCGAGGCGGTTGAGATCACATGCCGTGGAGACGTGTCCGCTTCCGGTTTCCATTCTCTTCGTGCCGAGTTGCCTGCCGTCCAAACGGGTGACGCGCAGGACCTGACGGTTTCGTGTTCCGCTTCCTCCGGCGGTCGCTCGACGAATCGCGATCTCAGTCTCCAGATCCCCGTTCTCCGGCCCATCCGCACCTTTGCCTTCATCGTGACGGAGATGACCGATCATCGTTCGCGACTGACGAGCGGGCATATCGTGCTCGGACTCGGAGATCGCGACACGATCCTCCGTGACGAGGATGGCGACGGGGAGATCGTTTTCCATCACCGGCAGGGTATCTTCGACGTGTCGTACAGGGACGAGCGTCACGATGGTTCGCTTCAGGCCCTCCGGCTCGCGGACCCCCGGCGGGCGTACGGCGAAAGGCTGGGAATCACGTGGTCGGGCGATTCGATGAGGGTGCGCCTGCCGGACGCCGATGTACGTCTGGAGCTGTTTGCGGCGCGAACGGACTTCGACCGGCGCTTATATCGCCGGATCATGTCCAGCAGGGAAGAGTGGCCCGATCATGCTGGATACTGCGACTCCCTGCCCCCCGGGGGAACTCGAAGGACACCGTACAGGTTGGATGACGTCTGGATCGGAATTTTCGATGGGCCGCTCCCGTCGCCGGGGGAGTTCAGGGAGCAGAATCGTGACCGGATCCGCGAAGCCTTCGCCGCTATCGCCACCCTCTCCCTGCCGGAAGTGCGCGTCCGGACCGGCGGGTTCGAAGGACCGATCGATTGGCTCGATGGCCCTGCCATAATGATCGACAGTGCCGTTCTTGAGGAGCACGAAGAGCCTATGTTCCCGTGGTTGACGTGGACTTATGAGGACCCGTGGGGATGTATCCGACAGCAGGCAGCCACGGTTGCCAATTCCTTCTCGCTCTCCGCGGATGAGGCCCTCGAAGTCGCACTTATGACCACACTCGGCGCTCGCGGAGGCGACTCCGAGTTCCCGGTCATGGTCTTGGGCGGGAACCCGACAGACTTCGCGCGTGCGGCCATTGCCGTGCACGAGGCTCTGGGGCCGGATCCCGGGCTCTTCCGGTCGCCCTAACGGCGGGTCAGCGGAATGGCCGGGGGAACGAAACGACGCTCTCGTTCCCTTCGGTCGAGACCGCCGATACGCCGAAGAACCAGTTGTCCACCACGAGACCGGTCATCGTCGCCTGTGTCGCGTCGCCGACCCAGGTCCAGCGGTCCCAGGTCGGCGAGGTGGTCTCGCGCCAGTAGACGTTGTAGCCGGCCGCGCCTGCGACCGGCGACCACGACAGCCGCGCCGCAGGCTCGACCGCGCCCGCGATCGTGACCGAGTCGGGTGGGGCGGGCGCCCACGCGAGCGAGGCGAGCACGGCAACGTTCAGCCCGGTCAGTTTCGCGGCATAGTCGAAATCGACGCCCTCGATCACGTCCCCGTAGGCGATCCCGTCCTCGGTCCGCACGTCCTGATGCTGGCGCGTGTAGTTCTCGTGCGTCTCCATGATCCGGACCGCGGGGTAGCCGGCGTCGTTGAACGGCCGGTGATGGCCTCCGCGGCCGAACCTGTCGAGGCGGTAGATCATGAGGACGTCGAGGTTCCGCAGGTACCGGTCCGCGATCCGGTCGACGTACCGCGCCAGCTGCCGGGACGGCCCGTCGACCTCGCCCCCGAAGAAGCGCATCCTGCGCAGCTCCTCCTCCGTGGTGCCCGCGGGCGGGCTCTCGGAGAACACCCGCGCGGTCCCGTCGTCGGTCACGCCGTCGACGCCTTCGATGTTGCCGATCATGTCGTTGTTGAGCACCGCCTCGATCCGCCACCCCTCCTCGCGCGCGATCTCGGCCATCCGCGCCCCGCCGTAGAGCCCCTGCTCCTCGCCCGACAATCCGGCGAACACGATGGAGGCCGGGAAGCGATGGCCCGAGGCCGTGATCACGCGCGCCGCTTCGAGAACCCCGGCCATCCCGCTCGCGTTGTCGTTGGCGCCGGGCGAGCTGTCGACGGCGTTCATGACGTCCGAGACCCGCGAGTCGACGTCGCCGGTCATGATCACGTAGCGCTCGGGGTCCGTCGTTCCCCGCAGGACCGCGACCACGCTCACGACCCACGTGGAGTCCGGTATGCGCTCCTCGCCGGCTACCATGGCGTGCTGATACGTCACCTCCAGACAGTAGCCGCAAGCCGCGGAGATCGAATCGAGCTCGGCCTTGATCCAGCGTCGCGCGGCGCCGATGCCGCGCGTGGGGGAGAGCGTGTCGGACAGTGTGTGGCGGGTGCCGAAGCCGACCAGCGTGTGGACGTCCTGCTCGATCCGCGCCGCGGAGACCGCTTCGACGAGATCGAAGATGCGGACGTCGCGCTCCGGTGGAACCGGAACCTGGGCCATGGCAGACCCTGCAAAGGCCGCCGCAAGCAGCGCCGCGATGATTGCCTGCGTGGCGCGCGAAGCACCGCGGGCACGCCGGCGGACGCGCGACCGCTCAGCCATCGTGCGCGGCCACGCGGATCTCGAGCGCCGTCCCGGTATCGGCGGACTCCATGTCGACGACGGCGCGCACGCGGGTCCCGGGTGGAAGTACGAGCGAAAAGCGCGCGGGCGATGCCGTCTCGCCCCGGGCGCCGAAGATCCTCGTCTCCCCGTCGATCCCCACGTTGCGGCTGCCGGCCGGGGTATCGACGACGATCGCCCGCGCGCTGACGAACGTCTCGGCCACTGAGCCATCGATGCGGACAACCGACGAGTCCTGCACCCAGAGCTCCGGTCCGGAGCCGGCGTAGAACTCCATCGCGATCCGGTGGACGCCGCGCGAAAGCCACGCACCCACCGGGTGGTCGATGCTCCACGTGGTGCCGGGATCGATCGTCACCGGGCCGCCGCCCAGGTCGAACGCGATCCGCTCGCGGGTCCGGTTCATGAGCGCCAGGCCCTGGTCCTGGGTGGCGCGGGCACAGCGCGGACTGGGAATCCCTTCCACGATCTCGAACGCGACACGATGGCCTTCCTGGAAGGCGCATACCGGGGCCGCGGGGGTCGGGGATTCCGCCGGGCGGAGGGGGGTCGGAAGAGTATCCGCTTCGCCCAACGACGCCTCCCTCTGCAGGCGGATCTCCCGCTCGCCCGAATCGCAGCCGGCCACCGAACCCGCGAACGCGAGCGCCAGGAAGAGGTGCAGAACCCGTTGCGGGAGTTCCATCGTCAGGCTTCGGCCGTCTAGGGTGCGGAACATCAGGACGCGTCATGATGGCCGGCGAAAGAGCGAGCGTCAAACCCTTGCCGCCTCCCCGACGAGCATGTAGATCCCGCGTGCCGTCCCGGGTCGGGAGGGCATTCGGGTCACTCCCTGGTCACAACCAACGGGGTTGTACGATCTCCCCAGGAGGACACATGCGGCCTCTGCTCAGGCTTCTCTTCGTGCTGGCGCTCGTTTCAGGCGCTTGGGCCACAACGGCACGCGCCCAGGACCAGCAGCTCATCTCGATCTACCGGATCGCGCCGGGCCAGCACATGGCATTCCTGCAGTTCATGGCCGACGGGGAGGCGGCAGCTCAGGATGCGGGCGTCCCGGCTCCCCAGTGGTTCGTCCACCACAACGGCGACAGCTGGGATTACCTCTCCATCGGGCCGGATCTCACAGACGAGCAGAGCGAAGCCGTCGACGCGGCGTCGCGGGCCAGGGGACTGAAGACCGGGGGCCAGGGCGCCATCGAATTCCGCACGTTCGTCGCCTGGCACACCGATACGTATGTGGGCGGGCCGATGACGGCCGCCGAGCTCCTCGCGGACGGGCAGTCGGACTAGGCCCGAGGCCCCGCAACTTCCTGTTGATCGGGGAGCGGCACGGCACCCACGCCGTGGCCGCTCTCCCCGGTCACGTGGTAGCGTCGCGAGCATGCGCGACCGGGCCGCCTTCCGCGCCGGTCTTCTGGCCGGCGCCGCGATCGTCCTCTGTCTCGCCGCCGTGCTGCTTCCGGTGCGCGAGCAGATCGCCGCGCTGCTCGCCTGGGTGGGTCGGCGGGGAGCCCTCAGCGGAGTGCTCCTCTGTCTCGCCTGGATCCCGGCCGCGGTCCTCGTCGTCCCGGGTTCGGTCCTCACGCTGGGGACCGGGTTTCTGCTCGGACCGGGATGGGGGCTGCTCGTGGTTTCGATCGGCAGCACGCTCGGCGCGACAGCGGCGTTCCTCGTCGGGCAGAAGCTCGGCCGCGACTGGGTGCGGGAGCGGATCGGCGGCCACGAGCGGCTCCGCGGCGTCGACGGCGCGATCGAGCGCGAGGGACTCAAGGTCGTGCTCCTCCTCCGTCTTTCGCCGCTCATCCCGTACAACGCGCTCAACTACGCGCTGTCGCTGACCGGGGTCGGCCTGCGCGACTACATGATCGGCTCCTGGCTGGGGATGCTGCCCGGCACCGTTCTGTACGTGGCCCTGGGCGCCGGGGCGCGATCGCTCGCGGCGGCGATGACGGGGGCGAGCGAGCGGCCGGCGGCCTGGATCGCGCTCGGCGTGGCCGGGCTCGTCGCGACCGCGACCGCCGTGTGGCTCGTCGCCAGGGCAGCGCGCCGTGCCCTGGCCGTCCGAACCGAGACCGAGTGAGGGTGCCCACGAGCCCCGTGGATGCGCACGACCGGCTCTGGCTGGAGCGGGTCCGGCCGCCGGACTGGGTCAATCCGGCGCCCGCGAAGCGGTACAACCTGGTGGTCGTGGGCGGCGGGACCGCGGGCCTCGTCTGCGCGGCCGGCGCCGCAGGGCTGGGCGCGCGCGTGGCGCTGGTCGAGCGCGGGCTCCTCGGCGGCGACTGCCTGAACACGGGCTGCGTGCCGTCGAAGTCACTCCTCGCCTCGGCGCGGGCGGCGGCAATCGCGGGCGCTGAGCGCGGCCAGCCGGCCGCCGACTTCGGCGCCGCGATGGAGCGGATGCGGCGTATCCGCGCCGAGATCGCCGCGCACGACTCGGCCGCGCGCTTCCGTGATCTGGGAGTCGACGTCTTTCTCGGCGAGGCCCGCTTCGTCGCGCGGGACGCGGTCGCGGTAGAGGGGGCCCGCTTGCGGTTCGCCCGCGCGGTGATCGCCACGGGAGCGCGTCCGGCCGTGCCTGGCATACCGGGCCTTTCGGAGGCCGGATACCTGACGAGCGAGAGCGTGTTCGATTTGACCGCGCTGCCGCGGCGGCTCGCGGTCGTCGGCGGCGGGCCGATCGGCTGCGAGCTCGCACAAGCGTTCGTCCGCTTCGGGAGCCGCGTCGTCGTGGTCGAGCGCGAAGAGCGGCTCCTCCCGTCCGAAGACCCCGATGTCGGCGAAGCGATCCGATCCGCGCTCTCCGCCGACGGTGTGGAGCTCGCGCTCGGCGCGACGCTCGCCCGCGTCGAGCGGACGCCAGCGGGCAGCCGCCTCGTGCTCGACGAGCCCGCGGGCCGGCGTTCCGTCGAGGCAGACGCGATCCTGATCGCCGCTGGGCGCACGCCGAACGTCGAGGGGTTGGGTCTGGACGCGGCCGGGATCGATCTCGACGGTCACGGGAGGATCCGCGCCGACGACCGGCTCCGGACGACGAACCGGCGGGTGTACGTGGCCGGCGACGTGGTCGGCGGGCGGCAGTTCACCCATCTGGCCGACGCGCACGCCCGGATCGTGGTCCGGAACGCGCTCTTTCCCGGCCGGGCGAAGGCAAGCGCGCTCACGGTGCCCGAATGCACGTTCACCGACCCCGAAGTGGCGCGGGTCGGCCACACGCTCGCGAGCGCGGCGGCGGCCGGCCTCGGAACCCGCGACTTCGTCCAGCACTTCGACGCGGTCGATCGCGCGCGGCTCGAGGGAGAGGAGGGCGGCTTCGCCAGGGTCCTGATCGAGGAGGGAAGCGACGCGATCGTCGGGGCCACGATCGTCGGCCGCCATGCCGGCGAGCTGATCGCTCTTGTCGCGCTCGCGATCGAGTCGGGTGCCGGCCTCGGCGATCTCGCGTCGATCGTCTGGCCGTACCCCACCCGCGCCCAGGTGCTCGGAGCGGTGGCCGATCAGTACCAGCGCTCGCGCCTCACCCCACGGAACCGCCGGTACCTGGCCCGCTGGATGGCGTGGCGGCGGCGCTGAACGGCATGGGAGGCGACGGGCGCTCGGCGGTTCGACGCCGTCCTCCCGGACCCTCCGGCGAGCGTCTCCTCGGCAGCCTGCGGGAGTTCGCCGCCGACACGCTCGGGTTCGCCACCCGGTTGGCGCGAGAGTACGGCGAGGTGGCGCGATTCCGGCTGGTGAACCGGGAGGCGTGGCTGCTCAGCTCGCCCGCGGCCGTCGAGCGGGTCCTCGTCGAGAACCAGCGGAACTACGTCAAGCACACGTTCTTCTGGCGCAAGGTCGACGCCATCTTCGGCAAGGGGCTCCTCACCAATGAGGGCGAGGACTGGCGCCGCCAGCGGCGGCTCGTCCAGCCCGCCTTCCACCACGACCGGATCGCGGAGTACGCGCGCGTCATGGTCGACTACGCGATCGACCGCGTCGACGGCTGGCGGGACGGGGAGGAGCGCGACATCCGCCACGAGATGACCTCGATCACCTTCCGCATCGTCTCGAAGACTCTCTTCGACAGCGAGGTCGCGGGCGACGTGGCCGAGATCGGAGTGGCCTTCGACACCGGCATCGAGGAGATCGCGCGAAGGATCCGCCGACCCGTGCTCCTGCCCGACTGGGTGCCCACGAAGGGGAACCGGCGCTACCGGAGCGCGGTCGATCGGATGGACCGCCTCGTGTACCGCATCATCGCCGAGCATCGCGACGGTCGCGATCGCGGCGACCTGCTATCGGCGCTCATGCAGGCCAGGGACGAGGAGGGCCGGCCGATGAGCGAGGAGCAGCTCCGCGACGAGACGATCACGATGCTCCTCGCCGGCCACGAGACGACCGCGCTCGCGCTGACCTGGACGTGGTACCTCGTCTCGCAGCATCCCGAGGTCGCGGAGCGGCTGGAGGCCGAGGCGGACGCTCTGGCAGACGGACGGCCCGGAATCGAGGACCTGCCGCGCCTGCCCTTCACGGAGCGCGTCGTCAAGGAATCGATGCGCCTGTACCCGCCCGCGTACTCGTTCGGGCGGGAAGCCCTCGAGGACGACGAGATCCTCGGCTGGCCGGTGGCCGCCGGCACGACGCTCTTCGTCTTCCCGTGGGTGCTCCACCGGGACGCCCGTTTCTATTCCGAGCCGTTGGCGTTCGCCCCCGACCGCTGGACCGCCGAGTTCGAGCGGACCCTTCCGCGCCTGGCCTACCTTCCGTTCGGGGCAGGCCCGAGGATGTGCATCGGGCGCGAGTTCGCTCGGATGGAGCTCGCCCTCATCGTGGCCACGATCGCGCAACGGTTCCGGATCGAGTGGGCCTCCGAGCGCCCGATCCCCATGGCCAGTATCACGCTTCGGCCGACTGGCGGCCTCCGCGCCGTGGTCCGCCGGCGCGGCTAGTCCGGCAGGGCGTCCTGTCGCGTGCGACGGGCGGGTCGGAGGCGTCCATCGTTGACAGGTGACCAAACGGTCACATATAATGGCTCCATGGACGCGGTCTTCAAGGCGCTCGCGGACCCGACCAGGCGACAGCTGCTGGACGAGCTGTTCCGCGAGGACGGGCAGAACCTGCGCGCGCTTCAGGGGCGGCTCCCCATGACGCGCTTCGGCGTCATGAAACATCTCAGGGTGCTCGAGCAAGCAGGCCTCGTGGTCACGCGCAAGCGGGGGCGCGAGAAGCTCCACTTCCTGAACCCCGTCCCGATCCGGCTCGTCCACGACCGCTGGGTGAGCAAGTACGCCGAACCCTGGGCCGCCACACTGAGCGGCCTCAAGCAGAGACTGGAGCGAACGATGGAAAAGGTCTTCGAGATCTACATCAAGACGACGCCCGAGCGACTCTGGCAGGCGATTACCGATCCCGAGATGCGCGCCAAGTACACGTTCGGCGTCGGGGTCCACTCGGACTGGAAACCGGGCTCCCGCTACGAGGGGATTCCGGGAGGCCCCGGCAACCCACCGATCGTGGAGGGAGAGAACCTGGAGGTCGAGCCC
>JAICQP010000194.1 GCA_025937815.1 Gemmatimonadota bacterium | reverse complement strand
GTCACCCCGTTCGCGCCTCGCACCAGTCGCAGATCCGCTCGTACACGATCCGGCGGTCGACGTCGTTCAGGATCTCGTGCCGGGCCCCGGGGAGCTCGAGGACCGAGACGTCGGCGCCCGTCTCCGCCGCCCAGGCGAGCGCCGCCTCGGCGTCCGTCACGGCATCCTCGGGTGCGAGCAGGAAGAGAAGCGGCAGCGTCACCTCGAGGGGCGCCGCGTTCACGGTCTCGATCGCCTCGCCGATCCCGACGAGCGCGCGGGGCGTGATCCTCCCGTGCCTGAGCGGGTCGCGTCGCCAGGCCTCGATCCGCTCGGGATCGGCGGTCAGCTTCTCGACCACCGGCCGCCGGGGAAGCGACATCCGCGGCGCCGCGCGAGCGAGCGTGCGGTAGAGGCCGCGCTTCCAGCGCGGCACCTCCTCGACGATTCCCAGCGGCGGGCTCGACAGCACCGCTCCCCGCACGCCCTGCGGCACGGAGCCGGCCGCCCAGCGCAGCGTGACCAACGCCCCGAGGCTGTGCGCGACCACGAACAGGGGGAGTCCCGGCCAGCGATCCCCCACCACCTCCACGAACCGGCCCAGGTCGCTCACGAGGTCGGCGAACGCGAAGTCTCCGCGCTTTCCCGGCGTGCGCCCGTGCCCGCGCTGGTCGAGCGCCGCCACGTGCCAGCCGCGTCCGACCGCGTAGGACAGCCACTCGTCGTACTTGGCGAAGTGCTCGCCGAGGCCGTGGACGAAGACGAAGACACCACGCGCTTCGCCCGCGTCGCGGACGTCGAAGTGGATCAGCGCGCCGTCGGCGCCGCGAAAGAAGCACTGCTCGGCGCGGAGCGTCACCGCTCGCTCTCGGCCGGCCGGAGCTGCCGCCAGAGAAGCGCCAGCGTGGCCGCGGTGGCCCTGCGCCGCACCTCCTTCCGGCCGCCCGGGAGGTCGAGCTTCCGGACCTGGGCGCCGGCCGGGGTCTCGACCCCGATCCACACGAGCCCGACCGGCTTCTCCTCGCTCCCGCCGGCCGGCCCGGCGATTCCGGTCACCGCGCACGCGACCTCCGCACGGAGCGCCTTCCGTGCGCCGGCGAGCATCGCCCGGCAGGTCTCCTCGCTGACGGCGCCGTGATGCGCCAGCGTCTCCCGCGGCACGCCGAGGAGCGCCTCTTTGGCCTCGTTCGCGTACGCCATGATCCCCCCCACGAACCATGCGCTCGAACCCGCCGGCGAGGTCAGCTCCGCGCCGAGCTCGCCGGAGGTCATCGACTCCGCCACCGCCACCTTCCAGCCGCGTTCGACGAGCGAGCCTCCGATCGCCTGCGGGAGCGTCTCGTCGTCGATTCCGTAGAACCAGGGGGTCGACCGGCGGATGATCTCCCCCGCGAGAACATCCAGCCTCCGATCGGCCTCCACCCGCGAGTACCCGGCGAGTGTGAGCCGCACGTCGACCATGCCGAGGTCCGGCAGGAACGCGACCTCGATCGGACTCGTGTCGGCGAGCGCATCCTGGAGCCGCTCCGCCAGAGCGGACTCGCCGATTCCCGCCGTGTGCACTACGCGCGATCGCACGACCGGCACGGCGTCGCCGCTGGCGGCGACGAGCGCGGGCAAGACCCCCTCCTCGAGGAGCGCCCGCATCTCCGCCGGCACCCCGGGAAGGACGAAGAACGTGGAGCCCCCGCCTTCGACCACGAGGCCCGGCGCCGTGCCATGCCGGTTCGGAATAACGCGCGCGCCGCGCGGCACCTCCGCCTGGCTCAGGTTGGACTCGGGCATCTTCGCGTAGCCGAAGCGGCGGAACCGCTCCTCGACGTCGGCCAGCACGTCGGCGTCGATCTCGAGCGGCGCGTCGAAGAGCTCCGCCACGACCTGCCGGGTCACGTCGTCCTGCGTGGGGCCGAGGCCCCCGGTCGTGATCACCCAGCGCGAGCGCTCTCTCGCTTCCGCGAGCGCCTTCCGCATCCGCTCGCGGTCGTCTCCCACGATCGTCACGCGGCTCACCCGCGCCCCGATCTTCGCCAGCCGGCGCGCCGCGTACGCGCTGTTGGTGTCGACGGTCTCTCCGAGGAGGAGCTCGTTGCCGATCGCGACGATCTCGACGTCCATCCCCCGATCCTCAGCCCGCGAGCCCGGGCCACAGGGCGAACGCCGCGGCGCCGAGCAGAGCGGCGAGGCCGCCCGCCACCACATCGTCCAGCATCACCCCGGCACCACCGGGCACCGACTCGCACCACGAGACGGGCGGCGGCTTCCCGATGTCGAGCGCGCGGAATAGTACCAGCGCCGTCAGGCAGCCCGAAAGGCCGGGCGGAACGCCGCTCAGGGCGAGCGCCATACCGGCCGCCTCGTCGATCACGATGCGCCCATCGTCGGCACCCAGATCACGATCCGCGGCCCCGGCGGTCAGAAGTCCCACCGCCGTGAACGCCGCCGCGGCGGCGAGCGCCGCGATCCGCGAGGGTTCGGTCCACCACCACGCCAGGGCGAGCAGCGCGGAGGCCAACGTCCCCGGACCGGCCGGCCACCACCCGACGGGACCCAGCGTGGCCACCCACACGGCGGCGCGATTCACGCGGCGGGCCTCGACCACAGGTGGCGATAGCCGACGAGGTAGTCGATCAGCGACAGGATGGTGAGCACGATCACGAACCACATCCCGACCGCGATCACCGCCAGGGTGTAGCCCTCCCAGTGCTGCCACGCGCCGCCGGCCGCGCCCCGCTCCACATAGGCCAAATTGATCCGCCACACGAGGACCGAGCCTATGAACCAGTTCTGGACGAGCGCCTTGGACTTCCCCCAGCCGCTGGCCGCGATCACCTGGCCGCGCGAGAGCGCGAAGCGGCGGAACACGGTGATCAGAATCTCGCGCCCGAGCACCAGGATCACGAGCCATAGCGGGAGGAGGCCGATACCGTACAGCGGCACGAACGTGACGAGGACGAGCAGCTTGTCGGCGATCGGATCGAGCAGCTGCCCGAAGCGGGTGATCTCGTCCTTGTCGCGCGCCAGGTTGCCGTCGATCACGTCGCTGATCGCGGCGGCGACGAACAGCAGGAACGTCGACCACCGAGCGTAGAGGCCGGGCTGATAGATGAGCCAGGCGATGATCGGCGTCGCCGCGATTCGACCGATCGTGATCTTGTTGGGGGTGTTCAAAACGAGGGCGTCCGGGCATCGGGTTCGGCGCCCGACATCGCTGCGCGCGCCGGAGGCAAGTGCGTTGGAGCTATTGCGACGAATCGCAACGTAGCGTCCCGGGATGCGGGAGGCATCGAACGCCAACGAACTTCTGACTCAGGATACTAGAGCTCTCGGCGACCGGCGAGCGCCTCGCCGACCGTGATCTCGTCCAGGAACTCGAGCGAGCCGCCCATCGGGATCCCGCGCGCGATGCGGGTCACCCTGACGCCCAGCGGCGCCAGCGCGCGCCGCAGATACAGAGCCGTGGCCTCGCCCTCGACGTCGGGATTGGTGGCCAGGATCACCTCCTCGACGCCTCCCTGCCGGACGCGCTCGGCCAGCCGGTCGACGTTGAGCGCCTCCGGCCCCACCCCGTCCAGCGGGGACAGACGGCCGTGGAGCACGTGGTAGCGCCCGCGGAACCCGCCGCTCTTCTCGATGACATGGATGTCGCTCGGCTCCTCGACCACGCAGATGACGGACTCGTCCCGCCGCGGATCCAGGCAGTAGGTGCAGGTGCGCCCCTCGGCGATGTTCCCGCACGTCTCGCAGAACGAGATCCGGTCCTTGACCTGCAGGATGGCGTCCGAGAGCCGGCTGGCCGACTCGCGCGGCTGCTTGAGCAGATAGAAGGTCAGGCGGCTGGCCGTCTTCCGCCCGATTCCCGGGAGCCTCGACAACTCCTCGATCAGCTGTTCGACCGCCCCCGCCATGAGAACAACCTTTCGCTGCCGCTAAACGGTGGAAGGCGGCTCAGAATGGTCGAGATGCAAGGCGCGCGACGACGACCGAGCGAGGCGTACTGAAAGGTACGCCGCAGCGAGTGTCGAGGAGCGCAACGCAGCAGATCGGCCATTATCAGCCGTCCGAATCAGAGTAGACCAGGAAGAGGCATACCGCCCGTCAAACGCTTCATTTCCTCGTTGGCCATCTCGCCCGC
>JAICQP010000143.1 GCA_025937815.1 Gemmatimonadota bacterium | reverse complement strand
GGGATGGGCGCGATGATCACGTACGGGTCGTACATGACCAAGAACGACGATCTGGAAACATCCGCGGGCTGGGTGGTGGTCCTCGACACTTCGGTCGCGTTGCTCGCCGGCCTGATCATCTTTCCCACTCTGTTCCACGCGGGGCTCGAGCCCGGCGAGGGTGGCCCCGGCATGGTTTTCGTCGTCCTGACATCGCTCCTGTCCACGATTCCCCCCGAGCCGTGGGGCGGAACGGTCTTCGGAGTGCTGTTCTTCCTCCTGCTCATGGTGGCCGCGTTGACCTCCAGCATATCGCTCCTCGAGGTCGCTACGGCGTGGCTGGTCGACGAGAAAGCCGTCTCCCGGAAGAAGGCCTCGGTCGGAATCGCCGCGATCGCATTCCTGGTGGGCATTCCGAGCGCGCTGGCGAACGGCGCCGTTCCGTGGCTCTCTTCGCTGCCGGGCATCGGCATGGACTTCCTGTCGTTCCTGTTCATGCTCTTCGGGCAGTACGCCCTTGTCCTAGGAGCGCTTCTCATCAGCATCTTCGTGGGATGGGTATGGGGCGTGAAGAACGCCGCCGACGAGGTGCGCTCGAACGATGGCCGGTTCTCGCTCGAGAAGACGTGGTCTTTCCTGATCCGTTTCCTGTGCCCGGTCGCGATCGTCAGCCTCCTGATCTACCTGCTCTGGCAGCAAGTGGGCGGCTGAGCGAGCGACTCGCCTGACGGCCCAGGGGCCGTTAGCGTTGCCGTCCTACGAATGACCTGTCCGATTCGCGGAGGAGACCATGCCGATAGACGTCATCATGCCCCAGATGGGCGAGTCGATCGCCGAGGGGACGCTCGTCAAGTGGCTCAAGAAGCCGGGCGAGCACGTGGAGCGAGACGAGAACCTCTTCGAGATCTCGACCGACAAGGTCGATGCCGAGATCCCGTCGCCGTCGGCCGGCACGCTGGGCGAGATCCTGGTTCACGAGGGCGAGACCGTGGAGGTGGGAACCGTCGTGGCGACGATCCTGGCGGCCGGCGAGGGGCAGCCCGCCGCGGCGCCGGCGAAGGCGGCGACGTCACAGGCCGACGGGTCGGCGCAGCGGTCGGTCTCGTCGCCGGCTCCGGCGGCGAGCGCGCCGGCGGCGGAGGTCCCGGCCAGCGAGCGGGCCCCGGACGCGCGAACGGCCGTCGAGGCCACCGCCGTGGCCGTTACTTCGGGGGACGGAGCGGGCAACGGCGGCGCGGGCCCGGCGACCAAGGAGGAGCTCCGCCGGACCCGCTCTTCGCCGCTCGTCCGCAACATCGCTCGCGAGCACGGGGTCGACATATCACAGGTCCGGGGAAGCGGACTCTCCGGCCGGGTGACCAAGCGCGACATCCTGGCCTACGTCGCGCAGGGAGAGGCGGCAGTCGCCCCCGGGGTCGCGCAGCCTCAAGGGGTTTCCCAGCCCTCGCGGGCGGAGCCCGCACGGCCGGCCCCACGGGAGCCCGCGCGCGAGGTTCCCATCGAGCGCCTCGAGCCGGCGGCGGTGGCGGCCGCCGGACCCGCGCCGCGTCCTTTCGGGGACAACGACCGCGTCGAGCTCGAGCCGATGTCGACCATGCGGCAGCGGATCGCAGAGCGGATGATCGCCTCGCGCCGCACGTCGGCGCACGTGACGTCCTTCTTCGAGATCGACATGACGCGCGTGGACGAGCTCAGGCGGCGCAACAAGGACAGCTTCCTCGCAGATTCGGGGGTCAAGCTGACGTTCATGCCGTTCATCATCAAGGCGCTGGTCGCCGGAGTGAAGGAGTGGCCGATCCTCAATTCCTCGGTCTGGAACGACCAGATCGTCTACAAGAAGGACATCAACGTCGGCATCGCGGTAGCCCTGAAGCAGGAGCGGGGATTCGGGCTCCTGGTGCCGGTGATTCGCCACGCGGACGAGCTTTCGCTGGTAGGACTGGCGCGCGCCGCGAACGATCTGGCCGAGCGCGCGCGCACCAAGAAGCTGAGCCCGGACGAAGTTCAGGGCGGGACGATCACGATCACGAACCCGGGCGTGTTCGGCTCGCTGGCGGGGACGCCGATCATCAGTCAGCCGCAGGTCGCGATCCTGGGCGTGGGGGCGATCGAGAAGCGCGTCAAGGTCGTGGGGCCGAACGACTCGATCGGTGTCCGCACCTGTGCGTACTTTTCGATCAGCTACGATCACCGCGTGGTCGACGGCGCGACCGCCGACCACTTCATGCTCGTCGTGAAGGAGAAGCTGGAGAGCTTCAGCGACCCGTCGCTGAACTAGCGCCGGGTCCGAGGTCCCCGCAGGCGACGATCGCGGTCGGATCACCAGCGCCGCGGACGCGCACCGCTCGATGGGGCCGATCCGGTCCCAGCAGCGCGCGGTCGACCACGCGCTGGAAGTCGCCGTCACCCTCCTCGCCCGCCGTGATCTCCCCGAGCTGGGCGATCACCGGCCCGGAGCTCGCGCACGTCCCCTCCACGATCTCCGCGACGTACGGCAGCCCGCTGTTGGCTCCGTGGATCTCGACCCACACGGTCGTGCCGCCCGCGCCGGGCGTGAGGCTGACGGATCCGATGACGTCCGTTCCACCGCGAGCTTCGAGCTCGGCGCGCAGCACGGGAGATTCCGGCTCCGCGGCCGAGTCGGATGCCGCCGGCCCCGCGAGAGACTCTGGGACGCCCGGCGCATCGGCGGTGAAGCCGGTCGCTGGTTCCGGACCGTCTCCGTCCACCTCGCCGGAATCGGCCTCGCAGGCCACCGCGGCGGCCACGCACAGCGCGCCGCAGGCGGCCAGTTGTCTCATTCCACCGATCTCTGGATGCCTGAGCCAGTCGAAGCGCACGTGTCGACCTCCTTCCAGTGGTTGGTCAAACCCTCCCCTCAAGCTAATCCAGCCGCGTGGCGCGCGTTGTCAGGGGCGTTACGCCAGCTTGTGCAGTCTCGATCCCCCCTTTTACTATGGCGCCGATGAGCCCCGACTCCTTCCATCGGCTGCGGCAGACCCGCGCGGCCCGCATCGTCGGAGTGTACACGGCGACCGCCTGGGGCGTTTTCGAGATCGTCGACAAGACCGTTCGGACCTTCGGGTGGTCCGAGGTCATCCCCCGCACGTCCCTGGTCCTGCTCATCGTGGGACTGGTGGTCGTGACGTTCACGGCGTGGGCCTATGCGGGGCAGGAGGTGGGGGAGACCACCGGCTGGCGATGGCCGGCCCGCATCCAGTCGCTGCTCGCCAATCGCTGGTTCGGCCGGGTGGCCGTCGCGGGCCTCGGCGTGGCCCTTTTCCTCTTGGGCTGGCGGATTTTGCGTCCCGACGTCCGTTACACGCCGTTCAGCGTCCCGGAGCTGAGGGCCACGAGCCAGGCGCCACGGGTCGCCGTGCTTCCCGTATCGAGCTCCGATCCGCGGCTCGACCAGCATCGCCGGACGCTCCTCAGGCTCCTTACGGCCGACCTCAACGACGTGGCCGACATGCGGACGATCAAGAGCGAGCTCGTCTCCAGCCGCTGGGAGGAAGGGACGCGTGTCGAGCCCAAGACGATCGCCCGATTCGGCCGCGAGGGCGGGGTCCACTTCGTCGTCGTCCCTGAGGTCGAGCGCGGCGGCGAGGGACTGCGCGTCTCCGCCGAGGTGCTCGAGACGGGCCGCGGGGAGTCGATCGGCCATGCGGTGGTGGAGGGCCCGGAAGGGGATCTGGACGAGCTGTCTGATCGGCTGTCGATGGAGCTCTATCGCACGCTTGTCGCCGATGAAGGGGACGAGCTCCTGACCAGCCCTGTCCGGGCGCGCACGTCATCGATGAGCGCCTACAAGGCGTTTCTCCGTGGAGAGCGGGCGTTCCGTCGCGCGGACTTCGGCACCGCGCTGGCCGAGTATGGCCGTGCGACGGCGGCCGACAGCTCGTTCGCGCTGGCCTGGTTCCGCCAGGGCCTGGTCCGCCGCTGGGAGGACCCGGCGGTCGGCCCGCCGATCGAGAGCTTCGACAACGTAATGATCGCCAGCGACGACCTCTCCGAGGACGATCGCGAGATGTGGCGCGCGAGCGGCGCGCTGGAGTGGGGGATGCTGGAGAGCGTCTCCAGCCTCGCGGCGATCGTCGCGCGGCGCCCGGAGGACCCGCAGGCGAGGTATCTCCTCGCCGACGCGGAATCCTGGGTGGGCGAGCAGCTGCTGCTCACGCCCGACAGCGTGGCGTCGACGATCGACCACGCGCTTCGGGCCGACCCCGGCTTCGTCCCGACGCATCTGATGCGCATTCCGATCGCGCTCCTGCGCGGGTCGGATCGTTCCGCCCTGGAGGCGATGGTCGATTCGATGGCAGCGGTAGGTGCGGATTCTCAGGCGGTGGCGGAGCAGCGCGTCCTGGTGGAGCTCGCATTCGATGCGAGCGACGGGGCCGCGCTCGAGGGTCTTCCGGTGCACGTGCTCTGGTGGTTGGCCGACGCGCTGTCGGCCCCCCATCTGCTCGAACGCCAGGCCGTCGTCCTCCAGGAGATCCGGCGCCGGGCCGATCGCGCGGATCCAAGGCCCGCCAAGCGCATGCTCTACTACAACCTGCTGGCGCGAGGGCTACAGGCTGAGGCCCTGGAGCTCCTCGACGATCCGGGGATGAATTTGTTCTGGCCGGAGGCGGCGTACCGCACGATCCAGCGCGGAATGGGACTTCCCGCTCAGCTCGTCCTCACGGCCACCGACCTGTACCATCCGGAGGGGACCGCCACCACGTGGTTTTACGGAGGGGCGATGGCGGTCGATCAGGGGCGCTGGCCCGACGTGGAGTATGCCGTCGATCGCCTGTTCGAGGAATCGCAGATCATCGGCCAGAAGGGGGACGCCTTCCTGGCGCGCGAGCACTCGATGGTCGGGGGAGTACTCGACCAGTACGCCAGGATCAGATCGGGTCCTTATGCGAGCCGTGAGCGGGTGGCGGAGCTGGAAGCGCGGCGCAGCCCGGGGCTGGGGTCGACGGAGTTCGCCCGGATGGTCGACGCGACGACGCGCTGGTGGCTGGGCGAGCTCTGGCTGGAGATCGGGGAGCGCGAGCGCGCGGCAGCCTACTTCCGCTCTCTGTGGGGCGATGCGGCGGCGGGCGAACGTGTCCGCGCCCTGGAGGCGGAGTAGGATCCGGCCGCGTCTGGACATCATGTAAGGGTTTACACTAGCGCGCCTATGTCGTTTCCCGGCGATAGGTAAGCCACTCGCGAGCCTCTCCCGCCCTGGCTTTCGGGAAGTGACGCACCTCGGTCGGGCCCCCCGGGGCGGACTTGAGCGCCGCCTTGAGCCACCCCTGATCGCCGACAACCGCCACCCGCTCCACCCGGCCGGCGAGGCGCGCGGCGAGCGGCAGCTGGGAGCGGAGCGACGCGGCCTCCAGGAACCCGAGCCCTTCGACCTCGACCAGGAGCCGGAGCGCGCCGTGTCGGCTTGCGATCTCCTCCGCCCGCCCCGCGACCTCCGCCGGAGGTGTACCCCCGCCGCGGCCGCCGGAGACCCGCAGCGCGAGGACCGGCCCCGCGCTCTCCTCGAGGACGTGGATGATCGGCAAAGCGAGTGCCCGTCTACTTGGCGGCTTTGCCCAGGCCGAGCTTGGCTTCGACGGGCCGCAGGTAAGAGATGACGTTCTCGATGTGCTTGTCGAGGGGGACGCCCAGGTCGTCGGCGGCGCGCTTGAGCGCATCGCGGTCGATCGCCTCGCAGAACGTCTTGTCCTTGAGCTTCTTCTTGACCGACTTGAGCTCCAGGTCCTTGAACGAGCGGCTCGGCCGCACAAGAGCGCAGGCGACGAGGAATCCGGCCAGCTCGTCTACGGCGTACAGCGCCTTCTCCATCCGGGTTTCCCGGGGGACGCCCGTATAGTCGGCGTGGCTCAGGACGGCCCGGCGCACCTCCCGGGGCCAGCCCTGTTTGTCCAGGATCTGGACGCCGACGAACGGATGTCCGTTCTCGCCCTGGTGCTTCTCGTAGTCGAAGTCGTGGAGGAGCCCGACGATGCCCCACATCTCCACGTCTTCACCGAACTTCTGCGCATAGCCGCGCATGGCCGCTTCCACGGCCAGCATGTGAGCGCGCAGGCTTTCGCTATCCGTGTACTCCGTCACCAGGCGCCACGCGTCGTCGCGGCTCTTTCCGTCGATGGGCATCGGGTCCTTTTCTCTCGTCGGTATGTGATGTGGTGCGCGG
>JAICQP010000201.1 GCA_025937815.1 Gemmatimonadota bacterium | reverse complement strand
TGACGAAGTCGCGAACGTCGCGCTGCGCCGAGGACATCTGCTCCAGCGAGTCGAGGTCGATCTCGACGTTAAAGTGGCCGCTGTTGGCGACGATCGCACCGTCCTTCATGGCTTCGAAGTGCTCGCGGCGGATCACGTGGATGTCGCCGGTCACGGTGATCAACACGTCGCCGATCTGCGCCGCCTCGATCATCGGCATCACGCGGTAACCGTCCATTACCGCCTCGAGCGCCTTCAGCGGATCGATCTCGGTGACCACGACCTGGGCGCCCTGCCCCTGCGCGCGCCGCGCGACGCCCTTGCCGCACCAGCCGTAGCCGGCGACCACGACGGTCGATCCGGCGAGCAGGACGTTGGTCGCGCGCAGAACACCGTCGATCGTCGACTGGCCGGTGCCGTAGCGGTTGTCGAACAGGTGCTTCGTGTTCGAGTCGTTGACCGCGATCACGGGGAACAGGAGCACGCCCGCCTCCTCCATCGACTTGAGGCGGATCACGCCGGTGGTCGTCTCCTCCGTCGAGGCGATCACGCCCTCGACGATCTCCTTGCGCTCCGTGTCCGACAGGCCCATGGCCCACTCGCGGATCACGGGATGGAGATCGTCGAATCGCTCGAGCCCGATCATGTGGAGCGAGCCGACTAGGTCCGCGCCGTCGTCCATCGTCACCTGAGGCCGGTGCTCGAGCGCGGCGCGGATATGCTTGTAGTAGGTGTCGTTGTCCTCACCCTTGATCGCGTGGACCTGGATCGCGTGGTCCGCGACCAGGTGCGCCGCCACGTCGTCCTGGGTCGAGAGCGGGTTCGAGGCGCAGAGACAGACGTCCGCGCCGCCCCGCTTGAGCGCGATCATGAGGTTCGCGGTTTCGGTCGTCACGTGCAGGCACGCCGAGACCCGCACGCCATCCAGCGGCCGCTCCTTCTCGAAGCGGTCGCCGATCAGCTCCAGGACCGGCATGCTGCGCCCGGCCCACTCCGTCCTCAGGGCGCCGCGGCCCGCCAGCGAGAGGTCCTTGACGTCGCAGGCCACGTCAGCCGCGCTGTGCTCCTTCGTCTTAGGCATGAATCTGTCTCCTATGGCTGATCCGAGAGCGCATCGCGGAGCGCGTCGACGCGGTCCGTCCGCTCCCAGGTGAAGAGGTCGTGCTCGGGAGCCCGGCCGAAGTGCCCGTAGGCGGAGGTCGGCCGGTATATCGGGCGCCTCAGGTCCAGAGCGCGGATGATCTCCCTCGGCCGGAGGTCCCACAGCTTAGGGATCATCGCCGACAGGACCTCGTCGGGCGTCTCGCCGGTCCCGAACGTGTCTATCATCACGCTGACGGGCTGCGCGACGCCGATCGCGTAGGCCAGCTGGACCTCGCAGCGGCTCGCGAAACCCGCCGCGACCAGGTTCTTGGCGATCCAGCGCGCGGCGTACGCCCCCGAGCGATCGACCTTGGTCGGGTCCTTCCCGCTGAACGCTCCGCCCCCGTGCCTCCCCGCCCCGCCGTACGTGTCGACTATGATCTTGCGTCCCGTCACCCCGGCGTCTCCCATCGGCCCGCCGATCACGAATCGGCCGGTCGGATTGATGTGGACGACGAGCTTGTCCCTGTCGTAGATGTCGGCCGGCAGAATCGGCCATATCACGTCCTCGCGGACCCTCTCCTGGATTTCCTCGGGCGACACCTCGCTCTCGTCTGCGGTCTGCGTCGAGATGACCACCGTACGGATCTCCCGCGCCTTCCCCTGATCGTACTCTACCGACACCTGGCTCTTGCCGTCGGGACGCAACCAGGGCAGCGTGCCGTCCTTGCGCACCTCGGCCAGGCGCCGGGTCAGTGCGTGCGCAAGCGAGATCGGCAGCGGCATGAGCTCCTCGGTCTCGTCGGTCGCATAGCCGAACATCATCCCCTGATCGCCGGCCCCGTCCTTGTCGACGCCCTGCCCGATGTCGGGCGACTGCTGGTCGAGGGAGACCAGCACCCCGCACGTCTTGAAGTCGAATCCCATGCGCGCGTCCGTGTAACCGATCTCGCGCACCGCCTCGCGCGCCACCTCAGCCACCGGGATGTACGTCTCGGTGGTGATCTCTCCGGCCACCACGATGAGACCCGTCGTCACGAGCGTCTCGCACGCGACACGGCTCATGGGGTCGCCCGTCAGCGCCGCGTCGAGCACACCGTCGGATATGCGGTCGGCCATCTTGTCCGGATGGCCCTCCGTCACGGACTCGGACGTGAACACATACCGATCCGTGCGGGCGAGATTCGCCGCGCGCTGCGGTGGACGGGCGGGCGCGGTCTTCACCATGTGACCTCCGAGTTGTCTCCCAGGTTCACCGTTCGGGCCCGTCCCAGGACCCGAGCTTCGGGTCCCACGATCGAGCCTTCCAGGACCGCGCCCTCCACTCGGGCGCCGTCCGCGAGGATGGTATCGCGCACGATCGCGTCCCGGATCGTGACGCCTTCGGCCAGCGAAACGTGCGGGCCGACGATCGAGTTCTCGATCGCACAGCGCGGTCCGACGTGGACCGGCGGGATCAGGACGCTGCGCTCGACACCCTGGGGCGTATTCTCGGGCGGCCGCAGGTCGAGGAGCGCGCGATTCGTAGCCAGCAAGGTCTCGGACTTACCGCAATCGTACCAGCCCCCGATCTGGTAAGGCACGAATCGCTCGCCGGCTTCGATCATGCGCTGGAGCGCATCGGTCAGCTGGTACTCGCCTTTCGTGCGCGAGTCGTCGTCCACGAGCCCGGCGAGGGCCTTCCGCAGGAGCTCGCCGTCCCGCACGAAGTAGAGACCCACGAGCGCGAGGTTCCCCTTCGGCTCCGCGGGCTTCTCCACGAGGCGCGTGATCGCGCCGCCGGCTGCGTCCAGCTCTACGATCCCGAAGCGCTCGGGATCGGGGACCGGGCGCACTCCGAGGACGTGACTGTCGTGCGCCACCACCCTGGCGTAGTCGACGTCGAACACCGTGTCACCGAGTATGACCAGCACCTCGTCGCGGTCGCCCGGCTCCAGCGCCTGGAGCACGGCATGGCCGAGCCCGAGCTGCTCCTTCTGCCATACCAGCCGTATCGGAAGATCCGGAAATGCGCGCTCGGCGTACCGCTCGATCGTGTCGCCGCGGTAGCCGACCACGAGGCGCACCTCCTGGGGATCGAGCCTGGCCACGTCGGCCAGGATGTGGCCGATGATCGGTCGCCCGGCGACCGGGAGCATGACCTTGGGCAGCGTGTGCGTGTGGGGCCGGAGGCGGATCCCCTGCCCGGCGGCAGGAATTACGATCTTCAACGTGCGAGCTCTGCCTTCAATTTGTCGATGGGCGTCACGGGGGTGGGATCTTTCCCGGTGATGATGGAAACGAGGAAGCTAGCGCAGTCCCCCATGCAGCACAACCGGAGCATTCCCTCGAGCGGCGTGTCTCCGCCGGCCTCCACGAGGTGCTGCGCGCCGACTCGCTCCGCGCACCACTTCCGCGTCCACGCCATGCGCCGCGCGACCCGAGCGTCATCCCACGGCGTCTCCAGGTATACGAGCGCCAGGCGATCGAGGGCGGGATGGCCGCCGTCGAAACCGACGATCTCGTTGTGGCCGTGCTCGGGAAACGCGCCGGCCCACGCGGGGATCTTCCCGTTCTCGTTGAGCTGGGCCTTCCAGCGGCCGGCCGCGGCGATGGAAACGGGGTGGCCCCCGTAAACGATCGGCAGGCGATCGGCGAACGAGACTGCCAGCGCGAGCGCCGGGTTCCTGCTCTCCCAGGCGAGCCACGCATCCAGGTCGGGACCCAGGGTGCCGGCCGCCGCTTGCAGCTCGTGGGCGAGCGCGGCCACCTCGAGCCCGGG
>JAICQP010000114.1 GCA_025937815.1 Gemmatimonadota bacterium | reverse complement strand
TTGGGCTGCGCCGAGATGTCGAGCTTGGACACGACGGGGGGCTCGACGTCGTTGGGGAGCGACGCTTCGGCGAGCGCGACCTTGTCGCGCACGTCCTGCGCGGCCAGGTCGATGTCGCGCCCGAGCTCGAACTCGACGGAGATCTGCGACACCCCCAGCGCGGATGTCGATGTAATGTGCTTGATCCCCTCGATGGAGGAGAGCTCGTTCTCGATGACGTCGGTTACCGCCGACTCCACGACCTCGGGGCTCGCGCCGGGAAGGATCGTGGATACGGACACCGTCGGGAAGTCGACGTTCGGAAACTGGTTGATGCCGAGCGCGCGGTACCCCAGATACCCGAAGAGGACGAGCGCCGACATCGCCATGATCGTGAAGATCGGCCTGCGAATCGCGGTATCGGAGAGGAACATCGCTTCAGTTCTCCCGCTGCAATGTCTCTCGCCGCTCAACGATGCGCACGACCGCCCCGTCCTGGAGTCCCTGCTGACCGGCGACGATCGCCACCTCGCCGGCCCTGACTCCGCTCAGGACCTCGACCATGCCCTCCTGGATCGCGCCGACCTCCACCTCGCGGCGATGCGCCGTCGAGTCCTCGACCACGTACACGTAGTTCTGGGTCCCCTCCGTCACCAGCGCCTCCTCCGGGACCAGCGGGGCATCCTCATGGACTCCCGTGGTCACCATCAGGTCGGCGTACGCGCCGGGCTTCACTCCTCCGTCAGGATTGGTATACAGAGCCGTGATCTCGAACGTCCGGCTGTCGGGCTTGATCTCCGGACTCACGTAGTCGACTGCGGCGATCCGGGTCGCGACCGTATCCGAGCGTACGCGGAACTCGACCCGGTCCCCGACCTCGATGTCCCCCGCGTAGATCTCGGGCACGTCGAAGCGCACCGAGACCGGCTGATCGTCGACCAGGTCGAACACCGGATCTCCGGGGTCGACCGACTGGCCGAGCTGGACGTGGCGCTTGCCCACAGTTCCGGCGAAGGGCGCGCGCACGGTCGCCTTGCCCATGTTCCACCGCGCCGTGTTGAGCGCCGCCTGCGCCTGCTGGACCGCCGCGCGTCCACTTTCGACGCGGGCCTCCAGGTTGTCGTACGTCTGCCGGTCGACGGCCCCGGCCGCGAGCAGCTGGGTGAAGCGCTCCAGCTGCTTGGAGTCCGCCGATAGCTGGGCCTGAGAGCGGCTGAGATCCGCGGCAGCCGCCTGCACGGCGTACTGGTAGGGAGCCGGATCGAGCTGGATGACCGGCGCGCCGGCGTCGACGCGGCTTCCTTCGTCGCGGATGATCCGGGATACCTGCCCGCTCACCTCGGCGTCGACTTCGGTCTGGTTGTCGGCCTCGACGGTCCCGACCGCCTGCACCAGGGTCGGGACATCTTCCACCCGCACGTGGACTGTGTCGATGACGGCGCCCTGGGGGCCCGCGTTCTCGTCCCCGCCGCCGCAGCCCGCGAGGAACAGAGCGGCGAGCGCGAGCGCGCCCGCGGAGCGAAACGTCTTCAGAAGAGCCAACTGATCCGTCCCTCCCATCGTCTATTGTGGACCGTCTGCGTGTCCCGGACCTCGGATTCCACCGGATCGGAGAGCCGAACTCCCGCCATCGTCCCCTCGAGTCGGCCCTCGAAACGCTCGAAGCGGCCCTGGATCCCCCCTCCGTACGTCCACTGGGACTGGGAGCGGGTCGTGAGCTCGAAGTCCTCCAGGTCGCCGCTCGGGTTCGTGACGAGGCTGCCGAATCCCCCCACCGCGTACGGCATCACGCCGAAACGGCGGAACGGCCCGAAATCAGGCGCTAGTAGAACCTGCAGATCGAACGGCATCACCCACGCGTCGACCTCCTGGGATCCGACGTGGAGGGACGTCTTCCCCGCCGCCATGCTGGCCCGGCCGCGGACCCCCCGCCACAGCATCCGCTCTATCGACAGGGTGGTCATCGTCAGGTCGTCGTAGGGGGCGTCGAACGGGGACGGATCCTCCCAACGATACGTCCCGAGCCCGATGCCGAGCGCGAAATTCCTGGGCTTCGGCACGATCCCGGACGCGGGTGGGATCGAGAGCGTGTCGGGAGCTCCGTGGTCCTGCGCGGACGCCGGCGCCGCCAGGCACCCGAGCGCCGTCAGGGCGAGGAGAGCGGCCCGGGCGCTCATACCTCTCCCATCGCGTGGAGCAGAAGCGCGCGCGCGGCCATGTGCGAGTAGAGCGCCTCGGCGGCGTCCGACTGCGCTTCGATCAGGTTCTGCTCCGCCTCGTCGAGCTCGAGTTGCGTGGATAGCCCGCTGCGGAACCGCACGGTGGCGATGTCGTAGGCGCGCTGGGCGAGCTCGAGCGTGGCCTGCGTCGCGTCCACGCCTTCGGCGGCCGCCTGGACGGACTGCCACGCGTCCAGCACCTGGAGCTCGACGTCGCGCTCGAGCGCGTGCTGTCGCTCGACCGCGGCCACGTAGTCGGCGCGCGCCTGGAGGGTGAGACCCTGGTTGCGCCGCCCGTCGAAGATCGGGATGTCGAGCGCCAGCGCCGCGGTCGCTGACTGCGTGAAGTCCCGGTCTTCAGGCCAGATCTCCTCCGAGGAAGCGCGCCGATTGAGATTGAGGAACAGGGAGATCGACGGGTATCCCTCGGTCCGCTGGACGTCGACGAGCTCGCGGGTCAGGGCCACGGTCTCGCGCTGGGCGATCAGATCCCCGCGCTGTTCGAGGGCGGTCGCGACCGCGGCGTCGAGGGCGATCTCGACGGGCACGTACGCGAGCGAATCGGCGAGCGCCACTCCCGTCGAGAACGGGATGCCGGTCTCGCGCTTGAGCTCATTGTAGGCCAAGCGCTGCGCGTTGACGGCGCGGATGTGGTCGGGGCGCGCGCCCTCGAGGGCGACCCGCGCGGTCAGGAGGTCGAACTCGGCAGCGGTCCCGACGTCGAAGAACAGCTGGACCTGATCCATTCGCTGCCGGGCCAGCTCGAGCGCATTGACCGCCACCGTGACGTCCGCGTCCGCCAGGAGCACGCGGTAGTACGCCAGGCGGGCGTCGAGCGCGACATCGGAGAGCGCGCGGTCGTAGCTCGCCTCGCTCGCCGCCGTGCCGTGCCCGGCCGCCGCCAGCGCGGAGCCGAGGCTGAAGTCGATCACCGGCTGTTCCAGCGTGAGGTCGAAGGCGTGCTCGGTCGCGTTGCCGATCTGGATCTGCTGGGTCTCGCCCTCCTGGTCGAAGAAGAGAACCGGCCGCTGGAGGTTCCTGGTGAAGCGATAGGATCCGTCGATCGTCGGCATCACCCGGGCGTACGCCTCGCGCACCTGGCCCTCGGTGCGGTCCACGTTCGTGCGGGCGATCCGTGCCTCCTCGTTCGCGACCAGCGCCCGCTGTACCGCCTCGGCGACGGTGAGGCTGAGCGTATCGGCGCTGGCCGTCGGTTCCTGCCCCTGGGCGAGGCTCGGGCCGGCAAGGGCTGCAGCCACCATCGAGGCCACGGCGATCCGTTCCACGGCGATTGAATAAACGCCCCCGCCGATTCGTTGCTTTAGGGAGTGCCAGGGTCCACAGCCTGGCCGATTCCCGGGAGTCCTCCTGCCGGGGATCACCCCGCGGTTCCTGTTTGACCCGGCAGGAGCCGCATCCGGCGGCGGCCCGCCTCGACGCGGGCCGCCGTTCTTTTGGCGGTCCGCGATCATCCGCATGGGGGGTCTCCCGCGTGCAGCCTTCCGATCAGCTCCTGCACCATGCCGAGGAGCGCCTTCCGCTCGGCCGCGCCCATGCTCCGGGTGAGATCCTCCTCGACCGTGTCCCACAGCTGGAACAGGCGCGGCACCTGGCTCTCCCCGCGCTCCGTCAGGCTGACGAGGTGGGCGCGGCGATCGCCCGGCTTCTTGTCGCGGACCGCCGTCCCGTCCCGCTCCATGACGTCGAGCGTCGAGACGAGGGTGGACGGGTCGACGTCGGTGTGGAGCGCGAGCGACTGCTGGTTGAGCGGCCCGTGGAAGTGGAGCGCGAGGAGGATCCGCGCCTGGGCGGGTGTGAGCCCGAGGCCCTCTTCGACGAGCGCCCTCTCGAGACGGCGTCCGACCAGGCGCCCGAGGAACAGGAGCGGGGGTCCCAGCTTCCCCTCCAGGTCCGACCGCTGCCACAACCCTTCGCAGGGCTTCCGATCCTGTTGTCGATTCATTAGGGAGCCGATATTACGGTAGCCAATAGATGGATGTCAAGCTAAAGGGTCCTCGGGAGGTCGGAGCTATATTCGGAGCCGTGCGGATTCGGCCGTCATGTATCCCCTACGCGATCGGCGCGCTGTCTGTTTCCGTACCCTGCGCCGCGCAGACTACCGGGGACAGCTGGCTTGGGCCGGACAAGCCCGTCCACGCCTTCGCCGCAGGCTGGACGGCCGGAGCGGGGTACGCCGGCGCCCTCGAGCTGGACTGGGAACCGGCGGACCGACGGCTGGCCGGGATCGGCGTGGCGCTCGCCGCGTCGGTCGGCAAGGAGGCGCGTGACTGGACTCGCGGCGAGCCCTTCTCGTTCAAGGACCTGGTCGCCGATTGCATCGGGATCGCCGCGGTCGTGGCGCTGACCGCCATCGCGGACGGCTGAGTGTACGGGAGCGCGATCGTCTTCGACGGCCACATGGACACTCCCCTCCGCATGGTCGACGACGGGGTCGATCTCGGGATGCGGCGGGAGAGGGGCCACGCCGATCTCCCCCGCCTCGCCGAAGGCGGCGTGGACGCCGTCTTCCTGGCCGCCTGGATCGATCCCGCCTTCGCGGACGGCCGCGCGCGCGCCCGCGCGGAGACGCTGATCTCGGCGGTCCGCGAGGCAGCGAGCTCCAGCCCCGACCGATGCGCGTTCGCCACCACGGCACGCGAGGTCCGGGCGGCGGCGGCCAGCGGCCGGATCGCGCTCCTCTCGGGGATCGAGAACGGCCAGGCGCTGGAGGGTGATCCCGCTAACGTGGCGCGCCTCCGCTCGCTCGGCGCGCGGTACCTCACGCTCACGTGGATGAACTCCAACGAGCTCGGGGACGCGGCGGGAGCCGACACGGTTTCCGGCGGGCTCTCGCCGCTGGGACGGGACGTCGTCGCCGAGATGGAGCGCTGCGGCATGCTGGTCGACCTCGCCCACGCCGCACCCCGCACGTTCTGGGACGTCGTAGAGGTCGCCCGCCGGCCCGTGGTCGTGAGCCACGCGGCGACCGAGGCGCGCGGCCCCCATCCCCGGAACGTAACCGACGACCAGATCCGCGCCGTAGCGGCGACGGGCGGGCTCGTGGGCGTCGCGTTCTATCCGGCGTACCTCGACCCCGCGAGCGGGCGCTGCGGCCGGGACGCGATCGTCGAGCACCTCCTCCGCATCCTGGAAGTGGCCGGAGCGGACCATGCCGCGTTGGGCTCGGACCTGGACGGGATCCCGCGCCTGCCGGAGGGCTTTCGCGGAGCGCAGGACTTCGGGCTCGTCGCCGCCGACCTCGAGGCCCGCGGCGTCACGGGCGACGAGCTCGCCAGGATCCTCGGCGGGAACTGGCTTCGGGTTCTGGACGACGGCGCGTAGCGGGCCGCGCGCCAGGCCGACCCACGCCGGTCGCCGCTGCATCCTTTTCCCGGCGGCGGTGTAGATTCCCGCTCGATGGCCGACTCGCGCGAACGCCGCTCGCGGCGGAGCTTCCCCCTCGGAAAGAGTCTCGCGGTCGCCGGCGCTCTCGTCCTCGCCGGCATCCTCGCGACCGGTGTCGTGCTCGAGCGCCAGGTGACGGCGAAGTGGGAAGGGCGCAAGTGGAACATCCCTTCCCGCATCTACTCGGACGCCTTCCTCCTCCATCCAGGACGCAGGCTCGATTCCCGCGACTTCGAGGCGCGGCTCGAGCGACTCGGCTACCTGGAGCAGGCCGGCGGCGTCGACGAGCCGGGCGAGTACGCTCACGACGAGGGGCGCTGGCTCGTCTACCTCCACGCGTTCTCGTATCCCGACGGATCGAATCCCGCCTACCCGGTCCGGATCGAGACCTCCGGCGGCGTGATCACTGGCGTAAGCCAGGCTCGGACGGGCAAGGTGCTCGACACCGCGGCGCTCGAGCCCGAGGTCATCGGCGTGGTCTTCGATCAACACATGGAGGACCGGACGCCGATCGAGCTGGCCGAGGTCCCGGCGCACGTGGTGCAAGCGATCCTCGCGGTCGAGGATTCTCGCTACTACTCCCATCCCGGGCTGGACCCCATCCGGATCGGCGGAGCCTTCCTCGCCAACGTCAAAGCCGGTAGCACGACCCAGGGCGGCTCGACGATCACGCAGCAGCTCGTCAAGAACTACTACCTGACCGCCGAGCGCACGTACCGGCGCAAGGCGATCGAGGCCCCGATGGCGCTGATCCTCGAGCTCAAGTACTCGAAGGACGAGATCCTGGAGGCGTACCTCAACGAGATCTACCTGGGGCAGCGCGGTGCTTCGAGCATCATGGGGGTGGAGGAGGCCTCGCGGTACTACTTCGGGAAGTCCGTGCGCGAGATCGACCTGTCGCAGGCCGCCATGCTCGCCGGGCTGATCCGCGATCCCGGTCGCTACAACCCCCACCGCGATCCCGAGGCCGCCAGGCAGCGCCGCGACCTCGTGCTCCGGCTCATGCACGACCAGGACCGCGTCACCGACGACCAGTACGCCTATGCCCGCGGCGCCGCGCTCGTCGTCCGCGGCGAGGAGAAACGGTTCAACGACGCCCCGCACTTCGTGGACTTCGTCCTGCGCGAGCTGGCGGACCGCTACCCGCGGCGGCTCCTCCAGAGCGAGGGCCTGAGGATCTTCACGACCCTAGACATGCAATACCAGATCGCCGCCGAGAGCTCGCTGATCGACGGGCTCGACCATCTCGAGGAAGGGTATCCGCGACTCGCGAAGCGGGCCGGAGAGCTGGAGGGGTCGGTCGTCGTGCTCGATCCGCAGACCGGGTTCGTCCGCGCGATGGTCGGCGGGCGAGACTATCCGTCGTCCCAGTTCAACCGCGCGGAGCAGGCCCACCGCCAGCCGGGCTCGACGTTCAAGCCGTTCGTGTACCTGACCGCGTTCCTGACGCCCGGCCGCTGGTCGCCGGCGACGATCATCGACGACATGCCGTTCTCGGTCGTATCGGGAGGCCAGACTTGGTCGCCCGACAACTACGACGGCTCCGTTCACGGCAACGTGACGCTGCGGGCAGCGCTCGCCAACTCCATGAACATCGCCACCAGCCGCCTGGCCCTGGACGTGGGGCTGAATCGGGTTACCCGCACGGCGCACGAAGCGGGGATCGAGAGCACGCTCCAGGCCGTGCCGTCTCTCGCCCTCGGCGCCTTCGAGGTAACCCCGCTCGAGCTCGCCTCGGCGTACTCGACGCTCGCCAACGGCGGGATCCGCACGACGCCGCTCTCGATCCTGGCGGCGGTCGACGAGGACGGCAACGTGCTCCAGCACCGCCAGGTCGAGATGGATCGCGTGCTGCCCGCCGACGCCGTGTACCTGGTGAACGACATGCTCCAGGACGTCTTCGACTACGGGACCGCGGCCCGCGCGCGGAGGCTCGGCTACGGCGGCGCGGCGGCCGGCAAGACCGGGACGACCAACTCGACCCGCGACGCCTGGTTCGTCGGCTACACGACCGAGATCGTGGCCCTCGTCTGGGTCGGCTACGACGACAACGCCCCGATCGGCCTCTACGGCGACAGCGCGGCGCTCCCCATCTGGGTCGAGTTCATGAAGCGCTCGGGCTATGGCGACCGGAGCCCGGA
>JAICQP010000006.1 GCA_025937815.1 Gemmatimonadota bacterium | reverse complement strand
CCTCGGCCGGCCCGTCACCCCGGTCGGACGCGACGCGGCGCTCCTCTCGTGGTCGGGCTCGATGTTCGAGTATCTCATGCCCCATCTCATCATGCAGGGCGCTCCGGAGACGCTTCTGGAGCGAACCAAGCAGCTCGTCGTCCAGCGCCAGATCCGCTATGGAGCCGAGCGCGGCGTGCCGTGGGGAATCTCCGAGTCCGCCTACAACGCGCGTGACCTGGAGCTCACCTACCAGTACTCGCATTTCGGGGTGCCGGGACTCGGCCTGACCCGGGGCCTGTCCGAGGATCTCGTCATCGCCCCGTACGCGACCGCACTGGCCGCGATGGTCGCGCCGCGATCGGCCGCCCGGAACTTCAGGCGCCTCGCCGAAGAAGGCGCGCGGGGCTCCATGGGGTTCTACGAGGCCATCGACTACACACCAGAGCGCCTGCCCCAGGGAAGCAGGGCGGCGGTGGTCAAGGCGTACATGGCTCACCACCAGGGCATGACGGTGCTCGCGTTGGCGAACACCCTGCACGGTGGCATCATGCGCCGCAGGTTCCACCGCGTGCCCGTGATCGGCGCGCACGACCTGCTGCTTCAGGAGCGCGTGCCGCGAGACGTCGCCGTGCAGAGGCCCCGCGCCGAAGAAGTCCATGCGGTGCGCCACGTTCGCGAGGTGGTGCCGCCCGTCGAGCGCCGCTTCCACACACCCCACGAGCGCACGCCCCGGACACATGTCCTGTCCAACGGACGCTACAGCGTGATGGTGACCAACGCGGGAGCCGGATACAGCCGCTGGCGGAACCTGGCGGTCACCCGCTGGCGTGAGGACGCCACACGCGACTCCTGGGGAACGTTCATCTATGTCCGCGATGTTTCAACGGGCTCGATATGGTCGGCCGGCCATCAGCCGACCACGGTCGCAGCCGAGAGCTACGAAGCGGCGTTCATGGAGGATCGCGTCGAGATCCGGCGTCGCGATTCATCCCTGGCCACGACGCTCGACGTGATCGTCTCCCCCGAGGACGACGGCGAGCTGCGGCGTGTCTCGATCAAGAACCTGGGATCGCGCGAACGCTTCCTGGAGCTCACGAGCTATGCCGAAATCGTGCTCTCGCCGCCGGCGGCCGATTCCGCCCACCCCGCGTTCCAGAATCTCTTCGTCCAGACGGAGTTCGTTCCTACCTATGGGGGGCTCCTCGCGACACGCCGTCCGCGCTCCTCCGAGGACCTTCCGATCTGGGCCGTTCACGTGGCCGCCATCGAGGGCGGGTCCATGGAATCGGTGCAGTACGAGACCGACCGCGCCCGGTTCCTGGACCGCGGGCGTGGCATCCGCGCCCCCAGCACGATCGTCGACGGACGCCCGCTCTCCAATACCACCGGCGCCGTGCTCGACCCCATCTTCAGCCTGCGGCGCACGGTCCGCGTGCGGCCGGGTGAGACGGCCGTCGTGACTTTCTCCACCCTGGTCGCGGATTCGCGCGAAAAGGCACTAGCGCTGGCCGACAAGTATCACGACCCGGCGATCTTCGAGCGTGAGGCGGCGCTGGCGTGGACCCACGCGCAGGTGCTGCTGCATCACTTCGGGATCTCGGCGAACGAGGCGCATCTCTTCCAGCGACTGGCGAGCCGCATCTTCTATCTCGACCCCGCTCTGCGTCCGCCGGCCAACGTTCTGGCGCGCATGACCGGCGGCCAGCGCGCGCTCTGGCGGCACGGCATCTCGGGCGATCTGCCGATCGTCCTCGCTCGCATCGATCAGATACGCGATCGCGATATCGTCCGGCAGCTGCTTCGGGCCCACGAGTACTGGGGGTGGAAGGGTGTGGCGGTCGATCTGGTCATCCTCAACGAGCACGAGTTCTCGTATACCGACGAATTGCAGGACTGGCTGGAGCGGGTAGTGCGGGTGAGTCGGTCGCATGCCCATCAGGGACACGAGGCGCACGGCGGGGTCTTCATCCTCCGGGGCGATCAGCTCTCCGAGGAAGACCGCGACCTGATACGCTCGGCGGCCCGAGCCGTCCTCCTCAGCCACCACGGGTCGCTGGCCGAGCAGCTCGAAGCTGCGATCCGCGAAGAAGAGTACGTCGCCGCTCCCGCCCAGCCCCCGGCGCAACAGGAGCCCGAGGCCCCGCCGCCGCGCCTCAAGCTGTCGTTCTTCAACGGCCTGGGAGGCTTCGCCGAGGGCGGGCGCGAGTACGTGACGGTGCTCGGCGAGGGCCAGTGGACGCCGGTGCCATGGATCAACGTGATCGCGAACCCGGACTTCGGATTCACCTTGTCGGAATCCGGGTCGGGCTTCACCTGGGCACGCAACAGCCGCGAGAACCGCTTGACCCCGTGGTCGAACGACCCGGTGAACGATCCGCCGGGGGAGGTGCTCTACGTGCGCGACGAGGAGTCCGGGACCGTCTGGACCCCTACTCCGCTACCGATCCGCGAGACGACCCCTTACGTGATCCGGCACGGTCAGGGCTATTCCCGCTTCGAGCACCAGAGCCACGACATCGCGCTCGAACTGGTCCTGTTCGTTCCTCCCGATGATCCGGTCAAGATCTCGCGGCTGGTCATCCGAAACCTTTCGGACGGTCCGCGTCGTCTTACCGTGACCGCCTACATCGAGTGGGTGCTAGGCGTTCTCCGGGAGGCCTCCGCGCCGTTCGTCTGGACGGAGGTCGATGAAGCCACACGGGCGCTCTTCGTACACAATCGCTGGTCGGAAGAGTTCGGCGCCCGCGTGGCCTTCGTCGACATGCGGGGACGGCAGAGCTCATGGACTTCGGACCGCTCCGAGTTCCTTGGCCGGAACGGGAGCCTGTCCTACCCGGCGGGGATGGAGCCCGACGTCGAGCTGTCGGGTTCGGTCGGCGGGGGGTTCGATCCGTGCGCGGCGCTTCGCGCGCCGATCACCGTGCCCGCGGGCGGTTCGGCGGAGGTCGTGCTGCTGCTCGGACAGGGTGCGGACGCGGAGGAGGCGCGTCGGCTGGTCGCAGAATACCGGACTGTGGACCTGGACGCGGTTCTCGAGCGCGTGGGCACGATGTGGGACGACGTGCTCGACGCTGTGAAGGTGAGCACCCCGGACGAGTCCATGACGATCATGCTCAACCGCTGGCTCCTCTATCAGACTCTCAGCTGCCGGGTCTGGGCGCGCTCGGCGTTCTATCAGTCCGGCGGGGCCTACGGCTTCCGCGACCAGCTCCAGGACGTGACCGCGCTGATCGTCTCGCGACGCGAGATCGTGCGCGAGCACCTGCTGCGTTGCGCTGGCCGCCAGTTCCCGGAGGGAGACGTCCAGCACTGGTGGCACACGCCGTCCGGACGCGGGGTCAGAACGCGCTTCAGCGACGACCGAGGATGGCTGCCCTTCGCGGTGGTCCACTATCTCGACGTGACAGGGGACGTGGAGATCCTCGACGAGGAGGCTTCGTTCATCCAGGGACCGGCGCTGGAAGAGGGCGAAAGCGAGCGATACTTCGAGCCGGAACCCTCGACCGAGAGCGCGACGCTGTACGAGCATTGCGCGCGCGCGATCGACATCAGCCTGGGGCTCGGCCCGCACCGCCTCCCGCTCATGGGGTCCGGGGACTGGAACGACGGCATGAACCGGGTCGGCGACGAGGGCCAGGGGGAGAGCGTTTGGCTGGCCTGGTTCCTCCATCTGACGATCGGCCGGTTCTTGCCGCTGGCCGAGCAGCGGGGGGACGCCGAACGCATCGCTCGGTGGCGGGACTGGCTTCGGGACCTCGACGACGCCATCGATCTTCACGGCTGGGACGGGAACTGGTATCGACGAGCGTTCTTCGACGACGGAACGCCGCTCGGATCGATTTCCAGCCAGGAGTGCAAGATCGACTCGATCGCGCAGTCCTGGGGCGTGATCTCCGGCGCGGCCCCGGCTCCGCGCGCCGAGCAGGCGATGCGGGCGGTCGAGCAGTACCTCATCCGGCGCGGCGACGGCCTGGTTCTGCTGTTCACCCCGCCATTCGACAATTGGGACGTCGACCCCGGCTACATCAAAGGCTACCTCCCGGGGGTGCGGGAGAACGGCGGGCAGTACACACATGCCGCGCTGTGGTCCGTGATCGCCTTCGCCGAGCTCGGTGAGGGCGACAAGGCGGCCGAGTTGTTCTCGATCCTCAATCCGATCAACCAGACGTCCACCCGCGCGGGCATCTACCGTTACAAGGTCGAGCCCTACGCCGCGGTGGCGGACGTGTACGCCGAGCCGCCGCACCTCGGCCGCGGGGGCTGGACGTGGTACACCGGATCGGCCGGCTGGATGTATCGCGCGGGAATCGAGTGGATCCTGGGATTTCGCCTGCGAGGCGAGAGGCTACACCTCGACCCCTGCATCCCCCGCGACTGGCCGGGGTTCCGGATATCCTTCGCCTATCATTCGTCGCGCTACGAGATCGACGTCGAAAATCCGCTCGGCGTGATGCGCGGGATCCAGCGGGTGGAGGTCGACGGGCGCGAAGTGCCCCACGGAGTGCGGGAGCACGCCGCCCCGCGCGCTCTGGGAGCGGACGCCTCCCTCCCCGACGACGGCGCAGACGCTTCACTGGAGCCCGGGAGAGGGGCGCGCATCCAGCTCGTCGACGACGGCCGCCAGCATCGCATCCGCGTAACGCTGGGCTGATGCTCGCTGAGCACGGGCGATGGATGGAGGTCGCGCTCGAAGAGGCGCGCGCCGCGCTGGCGGGCGGCGAGGTTCCCGTGGGGGCCGTGGCCGTTCGGGGGGGCGGGATCGTCGGCCGCGGGCGCAACCGGACCGAGGAGCTCCAGGACCCGACCGCGCACGCCGAGATGCTGGCCATTCGCGAGGCCGCGGCCGCGCTCGGCTCGTGGCGCTTGATCGGCGTCTCCCTCTACGTGACGCTCGAGCCGTGCGCGATGTGCGCGGGGGCCTGTGTGCTGGGGCGCATCGACAGGCTCGTCTATGGCGCCGCCGATCCCAAGGCCGGCATGTGCGGCAGCCTGGCCAGCATCCCCACCGATCCTCGCCTCAACCATCGAGTGGAGATCTTCAGCGGCATTCTCGCCGCCGACTGCGGCGCTCTCCTCAAGGACTTCTTCCGCGCGCGCCGCGGTTGAATCGCCGACCCTCTCTGGCGATATTCAGGCCCCTTCCGTGGAGGGGTGGCCGAGCGGTTGAAGGCGCCGGTCTCGAAAACCGGTATACGTTAACAGCGTATCGTGGGTTCGAATCCCACCCCCTCCGCCATCCCCGTCTCCACGAAGCGCCTCGAAGAGGCGCGTCGCCGATCCGACGAGAGGAGGCGAGCTCGCTCGCCGGATCTCGTCGATCGGCGATCTCAGCGGGCCGGAGGCCCGCCGTGGAGACGGGGATGGTCCGAATGCCCCGCGGCGAGCGAAGGGATGGCGCCGAAGGCGCCCATCCCACCAGGGTGGGGTTTAGCGCCGAAGGCGCCCATCCCACCCCAGCTGGGGGGTTCGGCGCCATCCGAAAAAGGTCTTCGGAAAGATCTTGAAGTAGCTTTTGGCTCTGCGGAGAGGTGTCCGAGTGGTCGAAGGAGCGCGACTGGAAATCGCGTAGACGTTAACAGCGTCTCGCGGGTTCGAATCCCGCCCTCTCCGCCATCAATCCCCGGGAGCCATCATCCCTCCGGGTCCGGCCACCCCGAGTGCAGGTTCCGCTTGATCGCCCGGGTCGTATCCTGAAGCCTCCTCGACTGCCGTCCCAGCCGGAACAGCCAGACGAAGAACACGCCCCACAGAACCGCGTACACGATGGCGAACGTGGCCTCTGTCACTCCCCCTCCACGGCCGGCGCGTCCGGTTCCTCGACGTCGCTGTACCCGTCGGCGTGGATCCGCCAGACTCCGTCCTCTCCCCGCTTCCAGATGACGATGAACTTCCCCCGCCCCGCGCTCTCCGCCGGATCGCCGTCTCGCCGGAACGTGAAGTACCCGATGTCGTAGGCGAGGTCGCCCGAGATCCCCCGGTCGACGACCTCGAAATCGATCACGGGCCCCGCGCCCGGCTGGACAGAGGACAGGAAGCCAAAATGCCGGACCACGTCCCCGCGCTCGATCTCGCCTCCCGGCGCGAGGTAGAACGCGTCCTCCGCATAGAGGGCCGCCACCCCCTCGGGGTTTCCCGCGCGGTAGGCGGCCGAGAAGGCCGCGTAGACCTCTTCGAAGGCACGCTCGGCTTCCCCGGGAAGATCCTGCGCCAGTGCCTGGCTTCCCGCGATGGTCGTGGCGGCCACGGCTGCGGCGATCGACCACCGTCCAAGAACTCCCTTCATGCTCGTACCTCCTACCCTAAAGTAGCTCGGATGAAGGCCATAGGTGGTATAACATCACGTACACCATTACCCCCGTGACGGAGACGTACAGCCAGATGGGGTACGTCCAGCGGGCCATCCGAACATGCCGGTCGAACTCCCCTCTCAGCGCCCTCCGCAGCGTCAGAAGCGCCAGCGGCACCACCGCCGCGGCCAGAGGCACATGGGTCGCCAGGATCGCGAAGTAGAGGAGCCTCGGCCAACCCCCCTCCGTGAAGCGCACGGAGCCGACTTCCGCATGATAGACGACGTACGACACGAGGAACAGCGCGGACACGATGAGCGCTCCGGTCATGCACGCCCGGTGTCGCGAGATCAGACCCCGGCGGATGAGCGCGTGACCAGTCACGAGCAGCGTAGCGGCCACCGCGTTCAGTGCCGCGTTCAGCGCTGGAAGGTCGTGGAAGCCGATCATCGCCGGGCGACCGCGACGGCCAGCGCGAACGCCACCGCCGCAAACGCGACCGTCACGAGCCAGGCGCTCTCGGGCGCTACGGGTCCCGCGGCCGGGCCCGCGTAGAGGGATTCGCGGAAGGCGGCCAGACCGTAGGTGACCGGATTGGCCCGCATCGCGATCTCGAGCCCCCGAGCGGCGCCCGCGATCGGGAACAGCGCCCCGGACAGAAACCACATGGGCATGAGGACCAGGTTGACGATCCCGTGGAACCCCTGAATCGACTCCATACGCCACGCCAGCACGAAACCGAGCGCATTGAACGCGAACGCGATCAGAAACAGCGCCACCATGGCCAGTCCCATGCTTGCCGGTTGCAGCGGAATCCCTACCAGCGGCGCGACCAGGAGCAGGAGGGCGCCCTGTGCCACCGCGATCGTCGCGCCCCCGAGCACCTTCCCCATGACGATCGACGACCGCGGAACGGGAGCCACGAGAACTCCCTGCAGAAATCCTTCGCGGCGATCCTCGATCAGCGAGAACGTCCCCACGATCGCGGTCAGGAGCACCACGAAGACGACCGTCCCTGGAAACAGGTATTCGATCGATCCCATGTCCCGCGGCATTCCCAGTGGCGCGAAGGACCCTCCCAGCCCGAAGCCTATCAGCAACCAGAACAGCACGGCGGTGACGATCGAGCTCATCGCCCGCGCCCGGTCGCGAAAGAACCGCAGGCATTCGCGATGACAGAGGCTCGCGCTCGCCAGCGCGAAGGATCTCATACCTCATCTCCTTCGCGCGCGGCCGGAGTCTCGTGGAATCGATGGCCGGTACGCTGGACGAACACGTCCTCGAGCGTCGGCTTCCCGACGGTCATCGAACGGATGGCTCCCGGGAAGGCCTCCGCAAGACGGGGCACGAGCGCGGCCCCGTCCGGGCGCTCGATCCGCACCGTCCCGTCCACCACCGTGCCCTCGACTGCGAACCGCTTCCGGATCTCGCCGGCCAGCCGCTCGGGCTCGGCGCAGTCGAGGGAAATCACTTCCCCTCGGATGGCGGCCTTGAGCCCGTCCGGCGTATCGAGCGCGACCAGCTTCCCGCGGTCCAGGATCGCGACCCGATCGCAATTCTCGGCCTCGTCCAGCAGGTGGGTCGTCACCAGGATCGCGACGCCGGACTCGCTCCGGAGCCGGCGCGCGTGCCGCCACAGCTCCCGCCGGCCGCCGGGATCGAGACCGACCGTGGGCTCGTCGAGGAGAAGGACCCGTGGCCGATGGAGGAGCGCCTTGGCGAGCTCGACGCGCCGACGCAGACCCCCCGACAGCTCCTTCACCCTGTCATCCGCGCGATCCGCCACCCCGAACCGATCGAGGAGCTCCGCGGACCGCTCCCGAAGGGTCCGACCCGCGAGCCCGTACAGATGTCCCTGATGCCGCAGGTTCTCCGCCGGCGTCAGCTGCGCGTCCAGAGCCGGCCGCTGGAAGACGACGGCGATCAGCCGCCGCGCCTCGCCCGGCTTCGCGGCCACGTCCACTCCGCCCACCCTGGCCGCGCCTTCCGTCGGGCGGCGAAGCGTGGCCAGGATCTCGAGCAGCGTCGTCTTCCCGCCGCCGTTCGGGCCCAGGAGGCCGAACAGCTCCCCGGCCTGGACCTGGAAGGAGACGTTCCGCAGCGCTTCACGCGCGCCGTAGCGATACGCGACGCCGGCGACCTCGATCGAAGGCGCAGCGGCCACCTAGGCAGGGCCGCGGTCGATGACCAGGAGCGCCAGGAGCAGGGGCAGGTAGGTGACCGAGGCCAGGAGCACCCCCCGCGCTTCCCTCCCGCGGCGGTTCCGCGCCATGCGCAGGCCGAAGCCCAGAAACCCGAGGCCCAGGACGAGCGCCCCGAAGAAGTAGATCGGCCCGGTCAGACCGAGAAACGTGGGGAGGAGCGAGACCGGAACCAGCGCCGCAGAGTAGAGCGCCACCTGGTGTCCGGTGGTGCGGCCCTCGGGGTCCACGACAGGCAGCATCGGGAAGCCACCCCGGCGGTAGTCGTCGCGGAAGATCCACGCGATCGCCAGGAAGTGGGGCAGCTGCCACAGAAAGAGGATCGCGAACAGTACGCCCGCGGGAGCGCCGAGGTCCCCGGAGGCGGCGGTCCAGCCCATGACGGGGGGTATCGCGCCGGGCACGGCGCCCACGATCGTGTTGAGAGTGGTCATGCGCTTCAAGGGCGTATAGACGCCCACGTACAGGAGCACGGTCACGAGGGCCAGGGCCGCGGTGAGCAGGTTCACACGCGCGGCCAGCACCCCCACTCCGGCGAGAGACAGCGCGACGCCGACCGCGAGGCCGTGCGGCGCCGACATCCGCCCCGCGGGAATCGGCCGTCCAGCGGTCCGCCGCATCCGGGCGTCGGCCTCCCGCTCCAGCACCTGGTTCAGCGCCGCGGCCCCGCTCGCGGCCAGGCCGGTTCCGAGGAGCGTCCAGCCGAGCAACGGGAGGTCGACACCGGCGCCCGACGCGAGCAGAAAGCCCGTCGCGGCGGTCACGAGGACGAGCGCTGTGATCCGCACCTTCGTGAGGATCATGTAATCGTTGATGAGGTGTCTCACCGGGCCCCGGCAGGCTCTCGGTGAGGGCGGATCGGCGGGTGGGCCGGCCGCGGGGCGAGCGCGAGGTATCGCCGGGAGCGAAGGGCGAGCGACAGCGCGGTGGCGAAGAGGAGCGCGCCCGTCCCCAGATGGGCGGACGTCACCCAGGCCGACTTGTAGGAAAGGACAACCCACGCCCCGAGCCCCATCTGGATGGCGACCAGTGCGAGCAAGAGGAGCGCAGGGCCCACGATGCGGGGCAGACTCCGATGCCGCCGAAGAGCCCGCACCGCGACCCATGCGACGACCAGCGTCACCGCGATCGAGCCGACGCGATGGGCGAAGTGGATCGCGACCGGAAACGAATCGAGCGGCGGAACAAGCCTGCCGAAGGCGAGCGGAAAGGTCGGGATGGCGAGCCCGGCTCCCGTGTGCCGCACCACGGCGCCGAGGAGGATCTGCAGGTAGATCGCGGCGCAGGCGAGCGCCGCGAGCGAAAAGAGCGAGAACGCGTCGGCGTCTACGGCCTCGGCGGCGCCGTCCCGTAGCCACGATCGGGAGCACGCCACGGCGATGGCGACCGTGAGGCCGAACACGAGCTGGGCGAGGGCGGCGTGGCTCACCGACACGGCGTCCGGCAGGCGGAGAAGAACCGTCAACCCGCCGAGCGCTCCCTGCAGGATCACGCCGCCGAGGGCGAACCATCCGAGGACGCGCACCCATCGCCGCGGCTCGATGCGCCATAGCCAGAGAGCCTCGCCGACGATCAGCGCTCCCACGAACGTGGCCACCATGCGGTGGCCGTGCTCGTAGAGCACGCCGCCCTCCATGGCCGGCATGACCTTGCCGAACGACAGCGGCCAGTCCGGCACCGCGAGGCCGGACCCCGTGCTCGTGACCATGGCGCCGGCCAGGAGCAGCAGGAACGTGCAAACGGCGACGATCTTCGTGTAGACACCCAGCGCGGGACGGTGGGCGACGCGGATCGTAGTCATGGTCCTCGGGTTCAGATCTTTCGATGAGAGTGCTGCCACCGGCAATCTACCGTCCCGCACGGTTTCCACCACCAGCTCTCGGAGGGCCGTCCGACGCGAAACCCGGGGGACGGCGGCGACGTAGGGAGGGTACGATGCGACCCCAGGTCCTTCTCGTTCCCTTGGCACCTCTCGCATGGACCCTGCTGGGGGTGGGCCCTCTGCCCGCCCAAGAGCCAGAGCGCCGATTCACGATCGAGGCCGACTCTGTCGAGATCGCCTTCGCGTTGCACGGCCCGGCGCTCGTCGCGCTCGCGGACGAGATCCGCGCGACCGCCGAGGGCGCCTTCGCCTACGACCTCGAGCTCTTCGGCTCGCTTCCCGAAACGTTCCTCAGCGGTCCCTACGAAGGGATCACGATCGCGATTGTCGAGGGCGATGTGCTCCGCGGCGAGTCAGAGCCCGGCCGGATCGACATGACGATGCCTCCGCCAGAGGAGCAGCTCGATCACCTCCTGTGGAGGGGCGTGTTGACGCATGAGATCTTCCACCTGTGGAACGCCGAGGGCTTTCGTTACGCGGGCGTCGAGGAGCAGTGGCTGAGCGAGGGGTTCACCCAGTACTACACGTTGCGCGCGCTGGGGAGGATGGGGGCGCTGGACGAACCGACGTTCCTGTACGTGCTCGGTCGGCTCCTCGAGATGTACCTGATGGACCCGGGCCTCGGATCCATCTCGATGCGCGAGGCCGGACCGGCCAAGGAGGAGCACACAGGCCTGGTCGAGGGAGGAGGGCTGGCGGTGGCGTTTTGCCTCGATATCGAGATCAGAACCAGCAGCGGAGATGAAAGGACACTCGACGACGTGATGCGGCTCCTGTTTGCCCGTCACGGCGCGGCGGATCGTCGCTATACGCTAGACGACGTAATGGCCTATGTCGCCGAGGTCCGTGGAGAGGACCGCACCGCCTTCTTCGGCGAGTACGTCGCGGGAACGGCGACCCTGCCGCTCGATGATTGCCTCGCTCCCGCAGGCTTGACTTTGACGCTCGACGGAAATGCTGCCCAGGTGAGGAAGGATCCTGCTTCCACCGGCAGTCAGCTACGGCTGCTGAACGCTTTGCGCGGACTCTGACTCCAATCCGTCCCGGGTCGGCTCAGTCGTGCAGCGGCCCGGTCTCCCGTCGCAGCTTCATCTCGTCCTCCTCGGTCGGAAGTCCCGCTGCGATGGCGAGGGGCGGGAAGGCCCGCACGAACGTGAGGAAGCACATGGCGAACGTGCCCGCCATACCGATCGCCACCAGGGCCTCGATCCAGCCGAAGGCGATGAAATCGGGATAGGGCGTCGGCGCGACCAGCAGGAGATGAAACAGCCACAGCCCGAAGAGGCTGATCGTCGAGAAGAGGGTCAGCGTCACCGGGTTGCGCTTCGAGTGGATGCCCAGGAGACCCAGGAACGGGATCAGGAACACGCACGCCAGTACGCCGATCGCGATCGGCTCGTACGCTCCCCAGAGCCGCAGCTTGACGAAGCCCGTCTCTTCCGGAAGCCGCCCGTACCAGATGACCAGGTACTGGGCGAAGAACAGATACGTCCAGAAGACGGTGAACGCGAACACCATCTTGCCGATGTCGTGGAGATACCGGAGCGGAACGGCGTTCGCGAAGGGAGGATATGCCCGCAGGCGGCACGTCATGATGGCCGTCACCCCGAGCGCGCCGAGGAAGTAGGTCATGAAGATCCAGGCGGGAAACAGTGTCGAGAACCAGTGCGGGTCGATCGACATCAGCCAGTCCCAGGCCCACACGGTTACGAAGACGGCATAGATGACGGCATAGGCCGGAGCCAGTTTCGCGCGCGCGGAGGCGGCCCGCTCGAGCTCCACGTCCTCCCCTTCCCAGCCGCCTGTCAGCCGGTCGTACAGGGTCCGCCTCCAGCCGTGGACGCGATCCCTGAGCCGCCCCAGATCGGGGCGCATCGACCAGTAGACGAGCGCCAGCGCGGTTCCGTAGAGGATCGCCAGGCCGACGATCTGGCGAACCGAGAAGAACGTCGGGTTGAGCCACTTCTCCTTCACCGCGATCGGATGCTCCACCCATTCGTACACGTGTTCCAGTCCAAACAGCATCACCAGCATGATCAGGTACGAAACCGGCAGGAACGCCGTAAGCCCTTCGGCGATCCGCCGCATCGGACGCAGCCAATGCCCATAGGAGATGCTGGCCGCGGCCACCACCGCGGCGCCGCCGACGGCGATTCCGCTCCACAGCGACCAGTTCCAGACGAGCGCCGTCCAGGCCCGCTGCGGGTCGCTGAGCACTCCGGCGATGAACCCCACGACGCCGAGCAGGCAGAGACCCACCGCCAGGGCATAGACACCGCGCGAGCGGTCGTCCATGCTGGCCACCAGATCGTCGACCTTCAGAGTCGGGAGCGGATGTCCGTGCGCGCTCATGGCGCGCCTCCATCACCGGTGGTCCCGGCCCCCGAGGCGCCCGTCGCCCCGGCGCCCGGCGACAGCGTTCGCACGTAGTTGACGATGTCCCAGCGCGCCGAGACAGGAATTCGGCTGTACTCGGGCATGAGCCCTCGCCCCTTGGAGATGAGCGCGAACACGTAGGGATCCGTGTATCCCGCAACCTGCGCGGTCGCGATGGCCGGGATCGCCGGGAAGCGCCTGGTCAGCGGACCGTCTCCGCGACCGCTTGCTCCGTGGCACACGGCGCAGAAGGTATCGTAGTATGCCCTCCCGGCCTCCAGCGAGGACGGCGACGAGGGCTGCGGGTTCGAGACGCGGTCGTCGGCATTGGTCAGGTCGTAGTCCGGCAGCCCGTCCAGTGGAACGGAATGCTCGGCCGCCAGGAGCGGCGCCCGCTCGTGCGGTTCGATCGAGGGCGGATCGCTCATCGTGCTGAACCACTCGCATGCGGCCAGGGGCAGGGCCAGCGCCATGAGGAGCTCTCTACGCAGGCTCATCGCGCACCTCCAGCGCGCCCAGGCCGTCCAGCACCCGGCTCGCGCTCCGCTTGCCTTCTTCCTCCGAGGTGTGCACGAAGACCCCGAACAGGTCCTCGGAGAAGCGCGGGTGATACCCGGGCTTCATGGTCAGCGCGGGGATGCGGCTGAAGATGAAGACCGCGGCCAGCGAGAAGAGACCGCCCAGCAGCACTGTAAGCTCGAACATGATGACGACCGCTACCGGGAAGGAAGAGACGGGCTTGCCGCCCACGTGATGGGGCCAGGCGAAGAAGGTCCAGTAGGTGAGCGCGAACCCCGTGATGCAGCCCAGGATCCCGCCGGTCAGGGTCATGTATCTCACGGGGCTTCGAGGCCGGACGAAGTGCTCCTCCACCTCCGCCGTCGGTATCGGAGAAAACACCGTTATGTCGCTTTGGGCGAAGCCGTTCTCCTCCAGGACGTCCACCGCGTGGGCGGCCTCCTCGAGAGTGTAGAAGGCGCCGCGCACCCCCCGCTCCAGCAATTCGGCGCTCATGCCTTCTCCACCTCCTCCTTCGCCCGCTTAAGCTTCGGAGGCAACAGCTCCTTGAGCTCCGCGATCGCCATCGATGGCAGGAACTTGATGAATAGCAGGAACCACATCAGGAACCAGGCGAACGAACCGGCGGTGATCGCCATCTCGACCCAGGTGGGAGTGTAGTAGTCCCACTGGAAGGGCTCGAACTCGTGAGCCAGCGACTGGATGATGATGACGAACCGCTCGAACCACATTCCGAGGTTGACGAAGATCGAGATGATGAACATCCAGAACCACGACGTCCGTACGCGCCTGAACCACAGGGCCAGAGGGATGATGCAGTTGCAGCTGTACATGATCCACGCAGCCCACGCGTACTGCCCGAACGCCCGATCCCAGAAGACGGCTCTCTCGTAATCCGAACCGGAGTACCAGGCCGTCCAGAACTCCACGAGATAGGCATAAAAGACGATCGAGGACGTCAGAAGCAGGAGCTTGGCCAGTCGATCGAGATGATACTCGTCGATGTAATCCTGCAGTCCGAACGCCCGCCTCAGCGGTACCACGAGCGTGATCACCATCGCCACGCCGCTGAAGATCGCGCCCGCCACGAAGTACGGTGCGAAGATCGTGGAGTGCCAGCCGGGAACGATCGCCATGGCGAAGTCCCATGACACGACGGAGTGCACGGACAGGACGAGCGGCGTCGCGAGGCCCGCCAGGAAGAGATAGGCCCGGTTGTAGTGACGCCATTGCGTGTCAGTTCCCTGCCACCCCAGCGAGAGAACGCTGTACAGCCGCCGCCGGAAGCGAGTCCGGGCGCGGTCCCGTGCGACCGCGATGTCCGGAATCAGCCCCACGTACAGGAATACGGAGCTGATCGTGAAGTATGTCGATATCGCGAAGAAGTCCCACACCAGCGGGCTCCGGAAGTTCGGCCACAGGAGCCGCTCGTTGGGATACGGGACGAGGTAATAGAAGTACCAGACGCGGCCCAGGTGGATGAGCGGGAACAGTCCCGCGGTCATGACCGCGAACACGGTCATGGTTTCGGAGATGCGATAGACCGCCGTCCGGAACTGGGCGCGGAACAGGAACAGGATCGCCGAGATCAGCGTTCCGGAGTGCGCGATGCCGACCCAGAACACGAAGTCGGTGATGTACACCGCCCACATGACCGGCGGCTCGTAGCCGGCCACGCCGAGCCCCACCTTGATCTGATAGACCTCGGCGATGACTCCTATCCCGAGCACCGTCAGGACGACCGCCATCATGGCCGCCCAGCCGACGCCGGGCCGCTGGAGCGTGGCCAGGATGTCCCGGTTGACGCGCCGGAAGATCTGTGCCTGCGCGCGTCCGCTCTTCTCCATCGTCCTGTCGCTCACGTCCGACTCCTCAGTGTGCGCCGGTCGTCTGCGCCGCCGGCTCCGCGGTCGGGGCGCCGCCGCGATCCGTCACGTGCTTCAGATAGAAATTCGCGGGCCGGGTGTTCAGGTGCTCCAGGGCGCTGTACGCCAGCGGTCCGCCAGCCAGCCGCGCCACCCGGCTCGCGGGATCCTTGAGATTTCCGAAGACGATCGCGTCGGTGGGGCACGTCTGCTGGCAAGCGGTCTGGAACATCCCTTCGGGTATCACCGCGTCCGGCCCTTGATCCTTGACGACGATCTTGGCGGCGTTGATGCGCTGCACGCAGTAGGTGCACTTCTCCATCACGCCCTTCTCGCGCGCCGTCACGTCCGGGTTCAGACCCCAGTTCAGGGGCTCAGGCCACTCATACTGGAACCAGTTGAAGTAGCGGACCTTGTACGGGCAGTTGTTCGAGCAGTAGCGGGTGCCCACGCAACGGTTGTAGACCTGCACGTTGAGACCGTCCGGATTGTGATAGGTGGCATAAACCGGACAGACCGGCTCGCACGGCGCCGCGCCGCAGTGCTGGCACAGCATCGGCAGGTGGTGGGTCTCGACCCCGCCGCCCGGCTTTTCCTCGAAATAGCGCTCGATCCGGATCCAGTTCATGAAGCGGCTGCGGGCCACGCGCTCGGGGCCCACGAAGGGCAGGTTGTTCTCTGCGCTGCACGCGGCGACGCAGGCGTTGCATCCGATGCACGCGTCGACGCTGATCGCCATGCCCCACCGATACGGGCTCTCGGAGTCCGAGTCCCGCGCCACGCGCTCGACGGTGAGCGGTATGTCCTCCCCCACCACGTGCTCTTCGACGTGCTCCTCCGCGCCTCCCGAGGCCAGGCGGAGCGCTTCCGCCATCGGAATCGCTTCGGCCAGGTCGCGGCCGTGGTCGGAGTCCGACCCCTGGAATGTCAGCGGCTCGACCTTCGCGCCCGTCTTCGTCAGCTGAACGCGAACGCCCTGCCAGGCGAAGCCGCCGCTGTCCGCATCCGCCGTCGGGGGCAACAGGGCGATCGGGTTCACTCCCCGGCCCGCCGCGAAGCGTCCCATCCGGTCGTGGCCGCGGCCGAGCGGCATGGCGACCGTGTCCCGCCGCGCGCCGTAATAGCGGATGACCGGCGCCTCGACCGAGCCATGCCCCGAGTCGACCGAGACGACGTCCCCGTTGACCAGACCCAGCTCGTCGGCGGTCTCGGGGTGGAGCTCGACCCAGGTCTGCCAGGCGACCGTCGTCGCCGGGTCCGGCAGCTCCTGGAGCCACGGGCGGTTGGCAGTGCGACCGTCGTAGAGCGCGAGCTGGGGGTAGACGACGAGCGCGAACGTGCCTTCGCCCGACGGTCCCTCGAACTCCGCCGGGCTGAAGTCCGCCGCCTCGCCGCCGCCGGCTTCGGCCGTCGCGGCGGCGCCCGCCCCCGCCCGCCCGGCGGTCGCCGCGTCGGTCGGCTGAAGGTAGGAGGGCGTGACGGCCGCAGCTTCCCAGATGCCCCCCGCCTTGAGGACCGCGGCCCACGCTCGCTCGTCCGGCGCTCGATCGCTCCACGCGGCGCGCAAGTAGTCGTACCACGTGGCCTCCTCCGGCGCCGCCGCGCCTTCCTCGCCTCCGCCTATCGCGCGCCACACGTCGAGCAGGACGTCGGGGGTCGCGCGCGTGTTGAAGACCGGACGCATGGCGGGCTGCTGGATGCCGATCACGTCCTGCTGGGGCACCCAATCGCCCCACGACTCGAGCGGGGTGTGATCGGGCAGGAGCCAGTGACACCAGGCGGAGGTCTCGTCGAACACCGAGCTGAACGAAACCCGAAGCCGCACCTGGCGGAGGGCCTCCGCGAACCCGAGCGCCGGAGGAAGCGAGTACACGGGGTTGGCATCCGCGATGAGCAGCGCCTGGATCGTCCCGGTCTGCATCTCGCTGACGAGGTCGACGATGGCGCGGTAGGACCCCGCCACCGGGCCCGTCACGGGAGCGGACAGCGTGACGGTGTCCCCGAAGGCGCCGCCCGCGCGGTTGAGGAGGTTCACCGCCACGGCGGCGGCGGTCGCTTTCGGATGGGACGTGGAGATCCCGCCCGGGAGCGCGACGCTTCGTTTGTCGGCGAACAGGCGCGCCAGGCGCTCGATCGTCGCCGGATCGACTCCGGTTGCTTCCCCTGCCCGCTGGGGCGTCCACTCGGACGCCTCGCCTCCCGCCCCCAGCACGTTCGCCATGGCGAGCGCGACGAGGTATTCCGTGCCGGGCTTGACCGACACCCACTCGTCGGCGTTCGAGGCCGTCATCGACAGCCGCGGCTCGACCGCCACGAAGATCCCCTTCTCGACCGCCTCGTCCCCGCGGAAGGCATGCATCCTCGCCCACTGTCCCGCGTAGCGGACCGGCGAGATCCATGTCTCGAGGAACTCGGCCCCGAAGGATATCACGAACTCCGCCCCTTCGATGTCGTAGGCGGGCAGCGCCGCCTCGCCGAACACGCGCCGGTTCGCCTCGAGCAGGGCCTCGTATGCGAACGGCTCGTAGACGACGCGCCGAGCTCCCAGAGCCTGGGCCCATTCGTCGTAGAGCCGCTCGCGGGTGCCGGTCTGGAGTCCGGTCAGCAGGACAACGGCGCCGGGCTCGCCGCCCGACTGCGTGCGCAGCCGCCCGATCTCTGCGGCGATCGCGGCGGCCGCCTCCTCCCAGGGCGCGTCGACGTAGTCTCCGTCCTGGAGCCGTTTGGGTCCCTTCAAGCGATCCGGGTCGTACAGGTTCTGGTGGGCCGCCTGCCCGCGCGCGCAGAGCTTGCCGCGGTTCACCGGGCTGTCGGGATTGCCCTCCAGCTTGATTACGCGGCCCTCCCGGGTCTTGACGTGCGTCCCGCAGCCTGCCGGGCACTCCCGGCAGGTCGAGGCGTACCACGTGGGAATGCCCGGCGTGATGTCCTCCGGCGGCACCATGTAGGGGATGAGCGACTGCGGACCTACCTTGGCGTCGCAGGCCGTGGCCGCGCCGGCGCCGGTGATTCCGATCAGCTTGAGGAAGTCGCGTCTCTCCATCGGCCTCTCCGCCCCGCCCTCAGTAGTGGCAGGTGGCGCAGTCGTCCGGCGCCCCATTGGTGCGATGACAGTCGACGCACCAACCCATCGAGAGCGGCGTCGCGCGTGAGACCTGAACCATCCTGGCCACATCGCCGTGACACTGCGCGCACGTGACACCCGCGCGAATGTGGGGCTTGTGGGTGAACTGCACGAAGGCCGGCACGCTGTATACCCGGTTCCAGGGAATGGGCTGGGAGTCGGCCGCGAAGCCCATCAGCAGCTGGATCTCGGTCCTGAATGCGTCGGACGTCCCCGGGACGAAGCGGTGGCACCCCATGCACGTGCCGACCGGAGGGATACCTGCCTCTTCGGATACGTTGGCGGAATAGTGACAGTAGGCGCACGGAATGCTCTCAGCCGATACGTGCACGTCGTGCATGAACTGAAGCGGCTGAACGGGAGTGGTGTCCTGGACGATCTCCGCTTTCCACGTCGGCTCGCACGCCGTTGCGGCCAGGAGAGCCCACGCGACTGTCACGCAGGCGAGGATCGGGGAGTTCGACCGTCGCCAGCCAGACGCTTTACACGACATTCCGTCACCGGGGCTGGGTGAACGTTGGATGCGGTCGTCGATGCTGGTGGAGCGCCCGCTGGTCGGTCAGGCGGGGCCGGTCGGGCTCGAAAAGCGCCGGGAAATATGCGCCGGAGGGCAGGGGTGTCAAGTGGATGACACACTGCGGGATCAAGACCCGAAAGATGACCGACGGATCAAACCGGCGAGCGTTACGGCGTCAGTCGGGAACAGCGGGCCGAGAGGCGGATTTCTCCTCCAGATACCGCAGGACGCGCCGGGATTCCTCCTCCGACAGGGGCCGCACGCTCATCAAGGCCATGTTCGCTTGCATGCGATCGAGGACAGCCGGCCAGTCGGAAGCCGGGTGCGCCGAGGGAGAAGGGGTCTCGTGGCAGAAACCGCAGCGACCCGTGAAGAACTCCACCTCCTCGCCGTCTCCGAGCTCCTCCGGCGTGGCCACCGGCATGGCGTGCCGCTGGAGATACGCCACGAGACTGTCAGTGTCCTCTACCGTGGGAATCTGCGCGCTCGCCATTCCCGAGACGAGGACCTCGCCCAGCATGCCGCGCATCATCGGGCCGCCCATCCGATCGTGAAGCGTCTGGGCGCGCATGACCATCCTGCGCATGAGGATCGGCCACTCTACGGCGGCGTGCATCTGCGGCGCGGGCAGCGAGTGACACTGAACGCAATATGCTCCGAGCAGCTTCGCGCCCCTGGCTTCGGGTTCGGGCAGGTTCCGCAGATTGAAGCTGGGGGGCGGAAGCCCCGAGCCCATCGAACTCACCATCCTCCAGCGCTGACCCCGGTCCAGGCTGGCAGTCGCGCGGCCGCCGAGCTCGCTCAGCAACGTGTCGACCTGAGTCAGGAACTCCTCCTCCTCAGGGGAATCGTTTCGAGCGCTATCTCCCCGGCATCCACCGAGCGCGAGCCCGGAACCCAGCAACAACACCGTGGCGATCCCGCCGACAACCGCTTTCCAGGGCATGATCCCTCCTCCATCTAGCATTCCAAAGTTTGGCACGGATCGCCGTCGGGAAGGTCTCCATTCTGCGTGTCGGGAATCTTCGGTGGCCCAGAGACTTAGTCAATCCACCCCCGAGCCGCCTCGTCCTTCGTCCGCCGCCACTTGCCGGAGAGTTTAGAATGCTGTGCTATGGTGTCAGTGGAGACCCTGACCGGGGCCCAGCTCCAGAACCTCGACGCGCTCGAGCGGGACACGTTCCGCTACTTCTGGGATCTCTCCAATCCCGTCAACGGCCTCGTTCCGGACAGCACCAAGCAGGGCGCGCCATCCAGCATCGCGGCGACGGGCTTCGGCCTCGCCTGCCTGCCCGTAGCGGCCGAGCGCGGCTGGGTATCGCGGCGGGACGCGGCCGGTCGGGCGCGAGCCGTGCTCCGGACGTTCCGGCACGGACCGGGCGGAGATCGGGACGCGATCGGGCACCGCGGCTTCTTCTACCACTTCCTCGACATGCGGACGGCGCGCCGCCACAGGCGCTGCGAGGTCTCGACCGTCGATACGACGTTCCTGCTGGCCGGCGGCCTGACGACAGCCGCCTATCTCGACGGGGACGACGAGACCGAGAGCGAGGTGCGGGAGCTGGCGGACCAGCTCTACCGCGAGGCAGACTGGCGCTGGGCCATGGCCGGCGGCGATGCCGTGTGCCACGGGTGGAAGCCCGAGGCTGGCTTTCTCCGCTACCACTGGCGAGGCTACAACGAGGCCCTGCTCCTGTACGCGCTGGCCCTCGGCTCGCCCACCCACCCCCTCCAGGCTTCCGCCTACGATGCCTGGGTCAGCACCTACCGGTGGACCAGGCTCTACGGCATCGAGTTCCTCTACGGCTCGTCGCTCTTCATGCATCAGCTGTCTCACGTATGGATCGATTTTCGCGGAATCCAGGACGCGTTCATGCGCGAGAAGGGAATCGACTACTTCGAGAACAGCCGCCGCGCCGCGCTCGTGCAGCAGCGCTACGCTGTCCGAAACCCGCGCGCGTTCGAGGGCTATGGCGAGCATGTCTGGGGGATCTCGGCGAGCGACGGTCCGGGGCCGGCGGTTCGGAGGGTCGGCGGACGGGAGCGTCGCTTCTGGGACTACCGCGCGCGAGGGGTTCCTTGGGGACCCGACGACGGAACGCTCACTCCCTGGGCGGTGGTCGCCTCCCTCCCCTTCGAGCCCCGCCTCGTCGTGCGCACGTTGCACGAGATCGACAGCCGCTATCCTGACATGAGGAGCGAGCTCGGCTACCGGTGCAGCTTCAATCCGACGTTTTCGGACACGGCCACGGCGGGGAACAGTTCGGCGGAGACCGGTAAGAAAGGCTGGATCTCGAGCGGCTACTACGGACTCGACCAGGGTCCCGTCGTCCTCATGATCGAGAATTTCCGGAGCGGCATGATCTGGGAGCTCATGCGTGGCTGCCGATACCTGAAGGAGGGTCTCCAGCGCGCCGGGTTTCGCGGCGGCTGGTTGGAAACGGAGGAGCGCCGCCTCAGCGCGCCAGGAAGTCGCGGATCCCGTTCATGAACATCTGCACCGACATCATCACCAGGACCATCCCCATCAGCCGCTCGATGGCGATCAATCCTCGCTCCCGCAGGATGCGATAGAGGAACGTGGACGACAGCAGCACCGCCGCGCTCGCCCCCCAGGCGATCGTGAGCGCGAAAAGCAGGGCCACCGGCTGCCCGGAGGACGATCGCTGCAAGAGTAAGAGGACGGCCAGCGTGGAGGGGCCCGCGATCAGCGGGACGGCCAGCGGGACGAGGAACGGCTCGCCCTCGAGCTCGTCGCTCTCTCCGAACCGCTCGCGTGGGAAGATCATCCGCACCGCGATGAGGAACAGCACGATTCCGCCCGCGATGCTGATCGTGTCCTGCTCGAGCTGCAGGAACTGGAGCACGTAACTACCGAAGAGCAGGAACGCGAGCAGGACGACGTACGCGAGCAGGATCTCGCGCAACAGAACCCGCCGACGCCTTTCCGGACGCACGGACTTCAGCACCGACAGGAACAGAGGGATGTTCCCCAGCGGGTCCATGGTCAGGAACAGCGTGATAACGGCGGCGGCGAAGTCCACGCTGGATTCCGTTGGGTGGGCGGGGCGCTACCCTTGCGGGGGCAGCACCGTGGAAGCGCGCGCGATGAAGCAAGGTAGCCGGGGTGGCGGGATCAGCAATGGCGAACGAAGCGGCCCTCCTCCCTCGGGCCGCGTTCTTGCAAGTCACCTGCGACGAACATCGACCCGGACATCCAATGTGGTCACTCCGCACCAAATAGCGCCACGTGGATAGCTACCGCGATGGCATCGCGGCCCCCGGGCGTGCGACGAATCCCGCTTCCTGCATGGAGGAGAATCGATGAGGCCGAATGGATCCGAGGCGAGGCGCGCGTTCCTGACGATCGTCGCGGGGGCCTGTCTGTGGGCCGGATGCGGTGAATCTCCCACCGCCCCGAGCACGGTCGACCCCGAGGCGCTTCTGCGAGAGGAGCTCTCCCGGAGCGACCTCACCCTGAGCTGGTACCGCGGGTGTATATGGCAGAATTTCCGTCAGCACCTGCCCTCCTACCGCGGGCAGTCCATTCAGTTCATCCTCGCCGACATCCGCGCGATCATCGCCTCGTGCCAGGAGGCCGAAGGGCCCTCCGACGGCGCCCTCGAAATCACAACCAGCACCACCGGCGAGGACCCGGATCCCGACGGGTACACGCTGACCGTGGACGGGGGAACGGCGGAGCCGATCGGGGCCAACGCCGTCGTCACCAGGCCGAACCTGGGGCCCGGGGATTACCAGGTCCAGCTGGGCGACGTCGCCGCCAACTGCGCGGTCGCGGGCAACAATCCGCGGACCATCGCGGTCGCCTCCGGCGCCACGGCGCAGACGACGTTCACCGTCACCTGCTCGGCGCTGCCGCCGACGGCGGGGGATCTGCGGGTCGTCACGACGACTGGCGGAAACGACGTCGACGCGGACGGATACACCGTCACCGTCGGCGGCGGACCTGGAAGCGCGATCGGCGTGGAGGACTCGCTCGACTTCCCCGGCCTCGCGCCGGGGGACTACCAGGTCCAGCTCGCGGACGTGGCCGCCAACTGCTCGGTCGGCGGCGATAACCCGCGCACGGTCGCGGTATCCGCCGGCGCCACCGCCGAGACGACCTTCACCGTCACCTGCACGGCCATCGTCGTTCCGGATCGGATCGTGTTCGCCCGCTCCGGGAGCGGGCTCTGGATCATGGATGCCGACGGCTCGAACCAGGAGCAGGTGACGACCGGGGGAAACGACAGCCAGCCCGACGTGTCATCGGACGGGCAGGCGATCGTCTTCTCGGACAACGCCGCCACGAGCAACATCTGGGCAGCTGACATCGACGGCTCCAACCTCGATCAGCTGACGAACTCCACCGCCACCGGCGAGTTCAACTTCGACCCGGAATTCTCCCCGGACGGCTCGAAGATCGCCTTCTACTCTAATCGCAGCGGGAGCTCCCACATCTGGGTCATGAACGCCGACGGAACGAACCCCCTGCAGCTCACGACCCTGGGAGACAACGGCGCCCCGAGCTGGTCTCCCGACGGCTCCCAGATCGTGTTCGTAAGCACACGCAACGGGAATCGCGAGATCTACGTCATGGACGCCGACGGCTCTGACCAGACGCGGCTCACGACCAACACCTCCGAGGATCGATTTCCGAACTTCTCTCCCGACGGAACGAAGATCGCCTTCGACACCTTCCGCAACGGGCACTTCGACATCTACGTGATGAATGCGGACGGCACGAACGAAGTCCGCCTGACGACGGACACCGGCGTCGACACGCGTCCGGCCTGGTCGCCGGACGGCCAGTCCATCGCCTTTACGTCGGACAGAAGCGGTACGCAGACGATCTGGGTGATGGACGCAGGCGGGTCGAACCAGACGAACGTATCGCTGACGGGGTCGGACTCCTTCGCGACATGGGCGCCGTGAGCCGCGAGGCGCCGGTCGGGCGCCTCTGAATTGAACGGAGCGGCGTGGTGACCGCTCGCATCACAGTGGTGGCCCCAACGGGATTCGAACCCGTGTTTTAGCCTTGAGAGGGCTACGTCCTAGGCCACTAGACGATGGGGCCTTCCGGGAAGGAAGGCTCCAAAACTACTCGCCGCGCAGCGAATCGAAAAGGGCTCCGCGTTCGATTGAACGCGGTCCGGGGCTCAACGCACCTGGGCCAGGTCCTTCAGATCCCGCGACTCGTCCGTCCGGCGCTTCTCGGAGTACATGCGGTGATCGGCTTCGGCGAGCTTCTCGTCCACGTTCTCGCCGGGATTGCGGACGGCCAGCCCGACGGAAACCCCGATCTTCGCGTCTTCCGGCACGGCCGGCGAGCGCTCGAGCGCCTCGACCACGCGCATCCTGATCCGCTCGCATGCCTTCCCCGCGCCCTCGGCGTCGGTCTCCAGCAGCACGACCAGGAACTCGTCGCCGCCGTAGCGCACGACCGCGTCGATGGAGCGCACGTTTCGCTGGAGCGCCTGCGCGAAAGCGACCAGGATCTGGTCTCCCTGGCGGTGGCCATAGCGGTCGTTGACGGTCTTGAAGTCGTCGAGGTCGAGCATCATGAGCGCGAACGGCCGGTCGAACCTCTCCGCTCTGTCCTGCTCGGTCGGGAGCACGCGGTCCAGGTACCGGCGATTGTAGACGCCGGTCAAGGGATCGGTGATCGTCAGACGGTCCAGCTCGGCCCGTGCCCGATTCAGTTCCAGCGCCACCGCCAGCTGGCTGGCGAGCGCTTGCAGGAGAAGGGCCTCGTCCTGGTCGAAGGCGTCGACCTTGTCGCTCTCGACGTTGAGGACCCCGAGGACGCGATCGCGGATCTTGATCGGAACCGCGAGCTCGCTGCGGGCTTGCGGAACGCCCGACACGTAGCGCTCGTCCTGCCGGACGTCCGGCACGTACAGAGCTTCCCCGTTTACCGCCACCCAGCGGGAGATGCCGCGCTCGCCGGTGAGCGCGATCCGCATTCCGCGCGTGCCGGCCGGGTAGCCGTGCTCGTCGACGATGACGAGCTCCCGCGTCTGCTCGTCGACCAGCAGGATGGCGCAGTTGAAGAAATCGAGGACCTTGCGGGCGACTTCGAGGACGACGCGGTAGATCGACCACTCGTCCTCGACGAGGGCCATCTCCTGGCTGAGCTCGCACAGTGCCTGAAATCGGTCCGCTCGGCTGGGTGTCTCGGTCACTTCGATGCTCACCCCTAAGGGCTCCTCGCAGAAGGCCTGGGGAAACTGCGGGAAATCGGGCGGTAAAATCACCGAAGACCGCCCGTCCGACGTGCTTGTGCAACAATCATTCCACAGCCACGTCCCAAAGTCGGAGGTTGTCGATCCAGACCGTTCCAGCGCCATGGATGACCACATTGAGCTCTACGGAAACAGGATCGTGGCAGGTCTCGGGGCGGCTGAAGGAAAGCTCCTGCGGCTTCCAGTCCGAAGTGCCGGCTACCCGGGTGGGAACGCCCCGGACGAACGCCGGGTTCCCTTCGGGGGGATGGCACCACAGCTCGAGGAAGGCCGTTCCCCTGAGGTCCTGGCTCTTCAGGAATCCCGTGTAGAGGAGGGAACCTTCGACGGGGCCGACGTCGTCGAGCCGGTAGAGCCGCAGCCGGCCGCCCTCCTCCCCCGTCAGGACCCTGAGGCTCCCCCCACCATCCTGGGACACGTCCGGATCGAAGACCGCATCCGCCCCCGCCGGCACCCGGTTCTCGCTCAGCGGAAAGTGGGCGATCTGCACGGGCGAGCGCGCAGCCGCGACCGCCCCTGGCCGATCGGGGGGAACCTCCGTTCCGCACGCGGCCACGAGGGCGGGAGCGATCGCGAGGATCGTCCGGAGAGGCCAGGAGAGGAGGATCACGGAAGGCCAGGATACCCATTCACGGCAGGCCCGTCACCGCGACCACGGACGCGCGCGCCATCTCGACCCACTGTCCGGGAAAGATCCCCAGGCCCAGCACTCCCACGACAGCGATCAGCAGCGCGATCGCGGCCATCGCCGGAACCTGCGATCGGATCGGCTCTCGCTCCGAGGCCCGCATGTACATGGAGACCACGACCTTGAGGTAGTAGTAGGCGGATATCACGGAGGTCAGGACGAGCAGGACCGCCAGCGGGACGTGGCCCGAGTTCACCGCGGCGGACAGGATCGCGAACTTCCCGACGAAGCCCGCCGTCGGCGGGATCCCGGTCAGGCTGAACATGAAGAGCGCCATCGCCGCGGCGAGGAGAGGGTGCCGCCACGCGATCCCGGCGTAGTCGCGCTCGATCGAGGTGTTCTCGGTGCCCTTCTCCCCCAGCACGATGACGATCCCGAAGGCCCCCATCGTCATCAGCGTGTAGGCCGCCATGTAGTAGAGGAATGCGGCCGTCCCGATGTCGCTGTGCGCGATCAGCGCCACCAGCAGGTATCCGGCGTGCGCGATCGAAGAGTACGCCAGCATGCGCTTGATGTCGTCCTGTCGGATGGCCGCGACGTTGCCGACGACCATCGTCAGCACCGCGAGCGCCCAAAGCACAGGAATCCACTGGTCCGCCAGCCCGTCGAACGTGCTCATGAAGACGCGCACGAACGCCGCGAAGCCCGCCGTCTTCACACCGGTGGCCATGAACGCGGTCACCGGCGCCGGCGCCCCCTGGTACACGTCCGGGGACCACATGTGGAAAGGGACCAGCGCGACCTTGAAGCCGAATCCCACGATGAGGAGCGCGACCCCGGCCAGCAGCACGGGGCTCGCGGGCGGGACCGATACGGCATCCCGGATGCCGGCCAGGTCGAAGGTGCCGGCGGCGCCGTACACGAGCGCCATCCCGTACAGAAAGAACCCGGTCGAGAACGCTCCCAGGACGAAGTACTTGAGCGCCCCCTCTACCGACCGCAGCCGGGTGCGGCGGAAGCCCGTCAGCACGTACACGCCGACCGACATCAGCTCGAGTCCCACGAAGATCGTGATCAGGTTGCCCGCCAGCACCATGATCAGCATTCCCGCGGCGGCCATGAGAATCAGGTGGTAGTACTCGGCCAGGTGGATGTCGTGTCGCCGGCAATACCCGATCGTGAGGAGGAGCGTGAGGAGCGTTCCGGCCAGTACGACGCCCGACAGGAAGACCCCGAAACCGTCCAGGACGACCATGCCGCTGAAGTACGGCCCGCCGGCGGTTTCGAGTCGGGCGGCCTGCCAGCCGACGCATCCCAACGCGAGCGCCGTGCCGATCAGCGCCAGATAGGGGGCCATGATCGGCGTGCCCGTCTCGCCCTCGGCAGGCCCGCGGGTGCGGCCCAGCTCGAAGACGTCGACGAGGAGCGCGAGGAGGCCGAACAGCGTCAGGACCGCTGCCGGCAGGACCGGAAACAGCGCCGGCCGCACCACGCGGTAGGCGACCAGCAGCTCCTGGATCTCCGGGTTCACGCCGCCCCCCCGGTCATGGGCGGCCCTCGAGGCCGGCCGGTACCGCCTCGGGCGGTTCGGCCTCGTCCGCGTCGAGCTCGGCGACCTCAGCCGGCTGCGTCCCCGCGGTCCGTGTCACGCGCTCGACGAAGCGGTCCACCGACGGCTCCGTGCGGGACAGGAACGGGGCGGGATACACGCCGATCCACACGATCAGCGCGACCAGCGGCAACAGCACCGCCACCTCTCTCCCCGAGAGGTCCGGCAGCTTGCGGTTCGCCTCGATCTCGACGTCCCCGAACATCACGCTCTGGAACATGCGGAGCATGTAGTACGCCGCCAGGATGACGCCGGCGGTCGCGATCCCGGTCATCCAGGGGTGGTTCTGGAACATCCCGACCAGGATCAGGAACTCCCCCACGAAGCCGTTCAGCCCCGGAAGGCCGATCGACGAGAGCGTTACGATCATGAACAGCACCGCGAACACGGGCATGACCGTTGACAGGCCGCCGAACTGCGCGATCTCGTAGGTGTGTCGGCGCTCGTAGAGCATCCCGCAGATGAAGAACAGGGCCCCGGTGGAGATCCCGTGGTTGATCATCTGAATTACGGACCCCTGCACGCCCGTCACGTTGAGCGCGAACAGACCCAGCATGACGAATCCGAGGTGACTCACCGACGAGTAGGCGACGAGCTTCTTCACGTTGGGCTGGACGAGCGCGACCATCGCCCCGTAGATCACCCCCACGACCGCCAGCCCCGCGATCCAGGGAAGGGCCTGGCGTGCGGCCTCGGGAAACAGCGGCATCGCGAACCGGTAGAAGCCGTAGGTCCCCATCTTCAGCAGCACCGCGGCCAGGATCACGCTGCCCGCCGCCGGCGCCTGGACGTGGGCGTCGGGCAGCCAGGTGTGGAACGGGAACATCGGAACCTTGATGGCGAACGCGATCGCGAACGCCAGGAAGAGCGCGAGCTGGAGCTCGCCCGGCACGGGTATCGCCATCAGATCGGCCAGCGACGTGGTGTAGACGCCCGTCACTCCCTGGTGATGGAAATAGAGCGCCAGGATGCCTACCAGCATCAGGACCCCTCCGAGGAACGTGTAGAGGAAGAACTTCACGGCGGCGTACACGCGCTGCTCTCCTCCCCACACGCCGATCAGGAAGTACATCGGCACCAGCATCAGCTCCCAGAACACGTAGAAGACGAACAGGTCGAGCGCAAAGAAAACACCCAGCATGCCGGTGGTCAGGACGAGGAGCAGAATGTGGAATTCCTTGACGTGGTGATCGATGTAGCGCCAGGAGCCGAGCACCGCGAGCGGGGTGAGAAGGACAGTCAGGAGCGTGAGCAGTACGCTCACGCCGTCGACCCCGAGGTGGTACTCCACGCCGAGCGAGTCGATCCACGGCACGTGTTCGACGAACTGATAGTCCGCCCCGCCGGGTGCGTAGAGCCACCACAGGGGCAGCGCGATCAGGAAGTGAATCACCGCAATGGCGAGTGTCGCCTGCCGGATCGCCGCGCGGTTCCTTCCCGGAATGCCCGCGAGCATCACCGCGCCCAGGATCGGGAAGAACAGGATCGTGGTCAGGTAGAAGGCCATGGCGTCACCCGAACAGGTAGTAGACGAGGATCGCCACCACGCCGCCGAAGAAGACCGTCACGTAGGTGGGTATGGCGCCCGACTGCCAGGCGCTGGAAACCCGGCTCTGCCATCTCACAACCGCGCCCGTCCCGCCGACCACGAGGCCGTCGATCAGTCCCTCGTCGATCACGCGCCATGCGAAGTGGGAGAGTGCGTTGTAAGGCCTGACCACGATCGCGTCGTAGAGCTCATCCACGTAGTACTTGTTCGAGAGGACCGTGGCCGCCACCCGGAATTGCAGGCCGATCCGCACGGGCAGCTCGGGCCGCGTCAGCCACAGGTACCGCGCCGCGAGGATCCCCAGGAGAGCCACGGCGATCGAGGCGGCCATGAGCGCGTACTCCATCGGCGGAATGGCATGCGCTTCCCCGGCGGCATGCGCGGCGCCTTCGGCGTGCGCGTCCGCGAAGACGGGCGCCAGCCAGGACTCGATCGCGTTCGGCACGCCGCCCAGCGTTTGTCCGATCGCCGGCGGGATGCCGATCCAGCCGCCGACCACCGATAGCGCGCCGAGCACGGTCAGCGGAATGGTCATGCTGGGCGGCGACTCGTGCAGGTGCTGCCGCTGCTCGCCGGTGCCACGGAACGATCCGTGGAACGTCAGGAAGAAGAGCCGGAACATGTAGAGCGCCGTGAGGCCGGCCGTCGCGAGCCCGATCGCCCACAGCACCGGGTGCCCGGCGTCCCAGGTCCGCCAGAGGATCTCGTCCTTGGAGAAGAACCCGGCGAGGGGTGGAATCCCCGCGATCGCCAGCGTTGCCGCCAGCATCGTCCAGTAGGTCACGGGAAGGGCTCGCTTGAGGCCGCCCATCCGGCGCATGTCCTGCTCGCCGTGAAGCGCATGGATCACGCTTCCCGCGCCGAGGAACAGGAGCGCTTTGAAGAACGCGTGGGTCACCAGATGGAAGATCCCCGCGGCGTACGCCGCCACGCCCACGCCGAGGAACATGTAGCCCAGCTGGCTGATCGTGGAGTACGCCAGGACCTTCTTGATGTCGGTCTGGACGAGGCCGATCGTAGCGGCGTAGAGCGCGGTAGCGGCCCCGATGCCGGCTACGATCGCCAGCACGGCCGGCGCCATGTCGTAGAGCGCATGGGAGCGGGCCACCATGTACACGCCAGCGGTCACCATGGTGGCGGCATGGATCAGAGCCGATACCGGCGTCGGACCGGCCATCGCGTCCGGAAGCCACACGTAGAGCGGGATCTGCGCGCTCTTGCCCACCGCGCCGACGAACAGGAACAGGCAGATCCAGAACGCCAGCGGTCCGCCGGCATCGAGCACGGTGGCGGCCGACGGGAGCACGTCCGCGAAAGCGACCGACCCGAACGCGCCGAACATCAGGAAGATGCCGAGCAGAAAGCCGAAGTCGCCGATGCGGTTGACGATGAACGCCTTCTTGCCCGCCGTGGCGTTCGCCCGGTCCTTGAACCAGAACCCGATCAGCAGATAGCTGCAGAGCCCCACGCCCTCCCAGCCGACGAACAGAAGCAGGAAGTTGTCCGCCATGACGAGAACCAGCATCGCGAACGTGAACAGGTTCAGATACGTGAAGTAGCGGGCGAACCCGCGCCGGTCCTCGTCGTGCATGTAGCCGACGCTGTAGACGTGGATCAGGAATCCGACCCCGGTGACGACGAGCATGAGCGTGGCCGACAGCGGGTCGACGAGGAACGCGACCGAGGCCCGGAAGTCGCCCGCCGAGATCCAGGTGTAGACGTTCTGGCTCAGGGTCCGCGCCTCCGGCGCCCGGGCGGCGAGATCGAGGAACAGCCAGAGCGAGACGGCGAACGCCGCTCCGACCATACCGGGGCCGATCACCGACACGCCGCCCTTCCCTATCCGCCGTCCCAGCAGTCCGTTCACCAGGACACCGGCCAGCGGGAGAGCCGGCACGAGCCAGATCCAGTTGGCGGCCATCAGCCCCGCATCGCGGTGAAGGCCTCGACGTTGACCGTCTCGCGATGGCGGTACATGGCCACGATGATTGCCAGCCCGACCGCGGCCTCCGCGGCCGCCACGGCGATCACGAACAGGACCATGACCAGACCCCCGAGGTCGCCGATCGACATGGCGAATGTCACGAACGCCAGATTGGCCGCGTTCAGCATGATCTCGATGGCCATGAACACGATGATCGCGTTCTTGCGCGTCAGAACGCCGATCGCACCGATCGTGAAGAGGATGGCGCTCAGCGTCAGGTAGTGGCCGACGCCGACCTCGCTCATCGCTCCCTCCGCGCGAGCACTACCGCTCCCACCATAGCGACCAGGAGGAGGAGCGCGGTGACCAGGAACGGCAGGTAGTAGGCGGAATAGAGCGCGGTCGCGATGGCTTCGGTCGATCCCAGAACGTCGGGGTGCACACCCGCGGCGGGACCGGTAGCCGACGGCTCGAAGTCTCCCACGCCGGCGGCCGCCAGGGCCCCCACGAACCCTATGCCCAGCACGAGCGCCACGGCCTTCAGCGGGGTCGTGGCGACGTCGAACCACTGCGGGGTCCCCAGATTGAGCAGCATGACGACGAACAGGAACAGCACCATGATCGCGCCCGCATAGACGATCACCTGGATGGCGGCCAGGAAGTGGCTGTGCAAGGTCACGAACAGCCCGGCGAGGCAGAAGAACGTCACCACCAGGTAGAGCACCGAGGCGACCGGGTTGCGGCTCGTGATCACGAGCAGGCTGCAGAGCACCGCCACGGCCGCCAGGACCCAGAACGCTATCGCCACTCCGGTCACAGCGTTCCCCGGGACATGCGCGACTTGTCGATCTCCCCCTCGTAGGGCTGATAGCCGTCGTCGACCACTTTCTCGTCACGCCAGCTCAGGAGGTACTCCTTGTCCCAGATGAAGTCCTCGCGCTCGTAGCTCGCCCACTCGTATTCCTTGGTCATCGCGATCGCGTCCTCGGGACAGGCGTCGACGCAGTAGCCGCACATGATGCAGCGCAGACCGTCGATGTCGAAGCGCACCGGGTATTTCTCGATCGCGGGGTCGGGATGCTCGCCGGCCACTATGTAGATGCAGTCCGCAGGGCAGGCGGTCGCGCACATCATGCATGCCACGCAGCGCGGCTCGCCGCTGGGCCGCTTCTTGAGATAGTGCCGCCCACGGAACCGGTGGCCATAGTCCCGACGCTCCTCCGGGTAGCGTATGGTGGGTAGTCCCCCCGGGTTCAGGAGATTCCTCACCATGTTCCGGATCGTGACCCCGAGGCCCATCGCGATGGCCGGCAGATAGAGGCGCTTCCACCAGGCCCGCGTGTCTTCCCTCGCGCGGATGATCTCGTCGGCCCGCAGGACCTTTACCTGGCTCGGATCGATGGGCATCGGATCCCTCTATGCGCTCACGTGGTTGAGAATGGCTCGATCTAAGTGAAGTAGAGGACTATGCCGGTCACAAAAAGGTTGGCGAGCGCGAGCGGCAGGATCGCCTTCCAGCCGAGCCGCATCAGCTGATCGTAACGGAACCGCGGAAGCGTCCAGCGCACCCAGATGAAGAGCCACAGGAAGAAGAGCACCTTGGCGGAGAAGGCGCCCAGCTGGAGCAGGAACGCCGGTATCTCTCCGACCGTTGCCTTGAGCTCGGCGCTCTCGACCCACGGGATCTGCCAGCCGCCGAAGAAAAGCGTCACGATCAGCATGGCTCCCGTCACCATCGCCATGTACTCGGCCATGAAGAAGATCGCGAACTTCATCGCCGAGTATTCCGTGTGATAGCCGACGACGAGCTCGTTCTCCGCCTCCGGGAGATCGAACGGCAGCCGGTTCGACTCCGCGAAGATAGCCGCCAGGAACAGGAAGAAGGCGACCGGCTGGGTGACGACTCCCCACTTCGGCAGGATCCCGAACAACAGCTCTCCCTGGCCCCGCACGATGTCGTCCAGCTGCACCGACGCGTAGATCATCAGGATCCCCACCACGGACAACCCGAGAGCCAGCTCGTAGCTGATCATCTGCGCGCTAGAGCGGATCGCGCCGAGCAGCGAGTACTTGTTGTTCGACGACCAGCCCGCCAGGACGATGCCGTACACGGCCAGCGACGTCAGCGCGAAGACGTAGAGGATGCCGACGTTCAGATCGGCCACCTGCATCTTGATCGTGCGGCCGGCGATCACGAGGTCGTCCGCGAACGGAATCACCGCGAACGTCATCGCCGCGGGGATGAGGAGCATCACGGGGGCGAGGACATAGAACGCCCGGTTGGCGTGCGACGGGACGTAGTCCTCCTTCCAGATGAACTTGACGACGTCGGCGAGCGGCTGGACGAGGCCGAAGAGCGTGATGCCCGCGATGTTGACGCGGTTGGGCCCCAGCCGGTGCTGGATGAAGGCGCTCCCCCGCCGCTCCGCCCAGACCAGGATCGGCACCACGTTCACGACCCCGAAGAAGACGAGAAACGCCTTGAGAAGCGAGATGCCAATTCCTGTCCAGTCAGTCACTTGACTCGCTCCATCAGACGATGACCGGAGCCCGCACCCCGGGCTTGGGATCGAACCCCACGGGCGGCATCTGTGCCTGGCCCCAGCCGGCGAGCCACGCGCCCTGGTCCCCAACCGCGGCGTACGACAGGCCGGCGAACGCGGGCACCGCCGCCGCCAGCGACGCGAACGACTCGGCCGCCGAGCCCGGGGCTTCCCCACCACCCAGCGCCTCCGTGATTCCCGCGAGCGCCTGCCAGGCGGGCCGCGACGCCTCGTGCGCCGACACGTTCCGCCAGAAACGCTGCACGCGGCCCGCGTAGTTGGTGAACGTCCCGTCGCGCTCGACGTGGACGCATGTCGGAAGGATCATGTCGACGTGGTCGAGAAGGGTCGGGGCCCGCGGCCCGATGAAGAGGACCCACTCGGCAGCCTCCAGTGCGCGCGCGCCGCGCTCCCCGAGAGTCGCCATGTCCCAGTCGCAGACGATGAGGCCCCGCGTGTCACCCGCGGCCACGCCGTCGAGCATCCGGCCCACCCCGGATTCGCCGTCCAGTCCGAGGATCGCCATTGCGCCGCGCGTGTTGGGGTTCGGATCGCGCCGGATCAGTATGCCGTCGACGAGATCGTCTACACCCCTCCAAGTCTCGTCCCCCCGGAAGTCGATCGACCCTCCGCCAGCCGCGCGCAGCAGGCGCGTCAGCTCCCAAACGTCCTCGTTCGACATCCGCGGGCTGGCGATCGCCGCGACGGCGCCCGCCATGTCCCTCAGCGCCCGGGCCGCCCTCTCGACCGCTTCCTCCCATCCGATCGGCACCATCCGGTTCGACTGGCGTACCAGCGGCTCGATCAGCCTGTCGCTGAGATCGGCGACGCGCGCATGGGACAGGCGGCCGGGATCGCACATCCAGGAGTCGTTGACCGCGTCGTTGTGCCTGGGCCGGTACCGGTAAACCCTGTCCTCGGCTTCGTCGGAATAGATGTTGCACCCCGTGGAGCATTCCGGGCATACCGACTTCGCCGAGCGCAGGAAGTAGACGCGCTTACGGAACCGGAAGTCGTTCGAGGTAAGCGCGCCGACGGGGCAGATGTCCGTGTAGTTGAGCGCGTACGCCGAGTCGATCGGCCGGTCGTCGAAGGTCATGATCTCGGAGTGGTCGGAGCGGTGCGCGATCATGAAGTCGGCGGTCCCCGCGACCTCCTCGCCGAAGCGCACGCAGCGGCTGCACAGGACGCATCGCTCGGCGTCGAGCGTGATCGGGCCCAGATCCTTCACCTTGTCCTTGTGCACCTTCTCGATCGGCTTCGGATCGTAGTTCCCTACCTCCATGTAGTACTTCTGGAGGTAGCACTCCCCCACCTGGTCGCAGACCGGGCAGTCTAGCGGGTGGTTCTTGAACACGAACTCGACGACTCCCTGAACCGCTTCCTTGACCCGCGGGGTGTCGAAGGCCACGACCATGCCGTCGGCGGCGGCCGTCGAGCAGGAGGTCTGGAGCTTCGGCTGATCCTTGACCTCGCACAAACACATGCGACAGTTGGCGGGGATCGAGAGATCGCGATGGAAGCAGAAATGAGGAGGCGTATACCCCGCCCGCTCGGCGGCCTGGAAGATCGTGGCGCCCTTGGCGACGCTTACTTCCACGCCATCGATCGTCACCTTGATCTCCCCGGGAACCGGCGCCACGGACCGCTCCGCCGGCACTTCCTCCGGCGCCCGCCGGGAAGGCGTGGGTGTCGACGGGGGCAGGACCGACGCCAACGCGTCGGGCGAGCGTCGCCGGCCGCCGTAGGCCGTGTCCTTCTCGGTGCCGACATTGCGTCTCATGGAATGGACCGCTCGTCGCGCGGCTTGATCTCGGGCATCTCGAGACGTCCTCCAGCTCCCTGTTTCACGAGGCTCTCGGGAGAATGTGATCGTGACGCCCCACCGCGGCGGTCAACTCGTTCATGTCGACCGGCTCGGCGCAGAGGGCCGCGAACTCCTGCGGATACTTCTTGATGAACGCGACCGCGGGCCAGGCCATCGCATCGGCCAGCGCACAGATCGTCTTGCCGGCCATGAGATCCGAGACACGGAGGATCGTCTCCAGGTCCGCCTGCGTGCCGCGACCGTCGAGGATCTTCTGCACCAGCTGCTCGATCCAGCCGCACCCCTCGCGGCAGGGCGTGCACTGGCCGCAGGACTCGTGCGCGTAGAAGTGCGCCAGGTTCAGCAGGCAGTCGACCGCGGACATGTTGTCCCCGATGACGATGAAGCCGCCGGACCCCACTAGACTCCCGCGCTCCCTGAGCCCCTCGTAGTCCAGCTTGGCGCCGCGGCACTCCTCCGGCGTCAGGACGGGAACGGACGAGCCGCCGGGGATGATCCCCTTGAGCTCGACGCCCTCCATCATCCCGCCCAGGTCCCCCTCCAGGAACTCCATCAGGTCGTAGCCCATCTCGAGCTCATAGACGCCCGGCCGACCGATGGGCCCCGAGCACGACCAGAGCTTCGTTCCCCGCGACTTCTCGGTTCCGTACTGGACGTAGGAGTCCGCCCCGTTCTCGACGATCCACGGTACGGTGGCCAGGGTCTCCGTGTTGTTGATGAGCGTCGGGGACCGGAACAGCCCCTCGACCGCGGGAAACGGGGGCTTGTTGCGCGGAAACGCCTTCTTCCCCTCGAGGGATTCCAGCATCCCAGTCTCCTCGCCCGCAATGTAGGCGCCGGCGCCGTAATGGGTCACCAGCTCGAGATCGTAGTCGGAGCCGAAGATCCCCTTCCCCAGGTATCCCTTCCGGTAGGCCTCCTCGACAGCGGCCCGCCACCGGGCGAGGGGATACGTGAACTCGCCGCGGAAATAGTTGAACATGAGATGGCTTCCGATCGCGACGGCGGCGACCATCATTCCCTCGAGGACGAGATGCGGGTCGTTCTCGAGGAGCCAGCGGTCCTTGAAGGTGCCCGGCTCCGACTCGTCGGAGTTGCAGAGCAGGTAGCGCGGCTTGTCGGAGTCTCGCGGGATGAACGACCACTTGGTGCCCGTCGGGAAGCCGGCGCCTCCCCTGCCGCGAAGGCCCGATTTCTTGACCTCCTCGATGATCGCCTCGGGGCTCATGCCGAGCGCCTTCCGGATCGCCCGGTAGCCGCCCGCCGCCTCGTACGCTTCGAGGACGTGGCTTTCGCCCGGCCGGTCGAGCCCGCGCTGCATCAGGATCCTCGGAGCGTTCACGCTACCTCGCCTTCCCTGGCGCCCGCCGCCGGTTCGATCGCGCGCGGGAACATCGCGTGGTACGCCTCCGCGTCGGGGCGCTCGTAGATCACGGGCTCGACGTCGTCGGGATCCGGTGTCCGGGCCCGCAACTCCTCCAGGAGCGCGTCGATCCTCTCCGGCGTCAGGTTCTCGTAGAACTTGAAGTTGCACTGGAGCATCGGCGCGGTGCCGCACGAGGCCAGGCACTCGACTTCCTGGAGCGTGAACTCCCCGTCGGGCGTCGTCTCGCCGGGCTCGATCCCCAGCTGCTCACGGATGCGGTCGACGATCGCCCGCGCGCCCATCAGCTCGCACGACAGGGTGCGGCAGACCTGCAGCTTCCAGCGGCCCACCGGCGCCTCGTCGAACATCGTATAGAACCTCACCACGGCCTGGACGGCGGACGCGGAGCAGCCAAGACGGTCTCCGACCCACACCATCGCGTCGGGGGAGATCCAGCCTTTCTCACGCTGCACCGCCCAGAGGACGGGCAGCATCGCCGCCTGCCGGTCGGGGTAACGGGCGATCGTGGCCTCGATCCAGCGCACCGCCTCGTCGGGCATCGTGAACGCGGCCATCAGCGATCCAGCTCGCCGGCAATGACGTTCAGAGATCCGACGATGGCCACGATGTCCGAGAGCATGCAGCCTTCCAGGGACTGGCCGATGTTCTGGTAGATGGCGAAGCAAGGCGCGCGGCAGTGGATGCGGTACGGCAGGCCGGCGCCCTCCGATACGATGTAGAAGCCCAGCTCGCCGTTGCCGCCCTCGGTGTACGAGTACACCTCGCCCGCCGGGACCTGGACCCCTTCGAACGTCAGCTTGAAGTGCGCGACCATGCCCTCGATCGTGTTGTAGACCGCGTCCTTCGGCGGGGGCGCGATGGTCCAGTCGTCGACGTTGACGGGCCCGTCGGGGAGGTCGTCCAGGGCCTGCTCCACGATCGAAAGGCTCTGACGCATCTCCTCCATGCGCACGAGGTAGCGGTCGTAGACGTCCCCGGTCGTTCCGACCGGCACCTGCCACTCGAACTTGTCGTAGTCGTAATAGGGGTGCGCCTTGCGGACGTCGTACGCGACGCCGGCCGCACGCAAGCACGGTCCCGTCCAGCCCCAGTCGATCGCATCCTCGGGGCTGATGGCGTGAACTCCGCGGGCGCGGTCGATGAAGATCCGGTTGTCAGTGATCAGGCGGTCGACGTCGTCGATGTACCTGGGCAGAGACTTGAGGAGCGCCCTCGCTTCCTCCTCGAATCCCGCGTGAACGTCGCGCATCAGGCCCCCGATCCGGCCGTAGGCGACCATCATCCGGGCGCCGGAGACATGCTCCATGAGCGAGTAGATCTCCTCGCGGCCGCGGAACAGGTACCAGAAGTTCGTCAGCGCGCCGAGGTCGACGAGATTCGTTCCCACGCAGACGAAGTGGTCCATGATCCGCGACAGCTCGCCGAGTATCACGCGGATCCGCTGGGCGCGCTTGGGGATCTCGATCCCCAGGAGCTTCTCCACCGCCATGGCGTACCCCACGTTGTTCAGGAACGAGCTCATGTAGTTGAGCCGGTCCGTGTACGGGAAGATCTCCTGCCAGGGGTGCAGCTCGGCCATCTTCTCGAAGCACCGGTGGAGGTAGCCGATCTCGGGGATCGCCTTGACGATCGTCTCCCCGTCGAGCCAGCACTTGAGCCGGAAGGTCCCGTGCATGGCCGGATGGCTGGGCCCGATGTTCACCACCATCAGGTCCTCCGACAGGGGATCGACGGACAGGCCCTCTTCCTCGACGATGTGCCGCTCTACCTCGAGGGCGGTGCCGCGCGCGACGCTCGTGAGCTCCCCGTGGACGCCCAGCGGCTCCAGCGACACGCCGGTCGGCAGCCGCCCGCCGTGCGGATCGGGCACGGGGGTGGTCTTCGGCAACTCCTCCGGGGTGAGGGCGGCGTCCTTGAAGACCATGGCTACTCCGAAATGGGATGGCTGACGCGGGCCCGGATGCGCTGCATCTCCTCGGTCGAGATCTCGTCCAGGAGATCGTCGGGGCGCAACAGCTTCCAGCGCAGGTCGGCGGGATAGTCCTTGCGCAGCGCGTGACCCTGGAAGTCGCGATGGCAGAGGATGCGCTTCATGTTCGGATGGCCCTCGAAACGGATGCCGAACATGTCGTAGACCTCACGCTCGAACCAATCGGTCGCCTTCCAGACATCGACCGCCGTGTCGACCACGGGGTCGTCCTCCGGAACGCCCGTCTTCACGCGGATCCGCTTGCCGGTCTTGAGAGAGTAGAGATGGTAGACCACGGCGAACCGCGGATCACCGCCGAGCGACAGATAGTCGACAGCGGTTACGTCCATGCAGAAGCAGAAGTCGAGCTCCGGATCGCGCTTGCAGTGCACGAGCATCTCGTGCACCCGGTCGCGGCCGATCCATACCGTCAGATCGCCATGGTCGTCGCTCACGCGCTGAAGAGCGTCGCCGAATCGCCGGCGCAGGTTCTCGAGCACGAACTCGGCCACCTCAGACCCTCGCCAGCTTGCGCTCGCGGGCCTCGGCGGCCTCGCGATCGAGAACGACCTGATAGTGCGATGGCTCGCCGCGTTCGATCTTCTCCTGCAGCTTCATGATGGCGTAGATCAGGCCTTCAGGAGTGGGCGGACAGCCCGGGACGTACACGTCCACGGGCACGATCTCGTCGATGCCCTGCATGACGTGGTAGGCGCGGTAGAAGCCGCCCGAGGAGGCGCATACCCCCATGGAGATTACCCACTTGGGAGAGCACATCTGCTCATAGATGAGCTTGAGGATCGGCGCCTGTTTGTCCACCACCGTTCCCGCCACGATCATCATGTCCGACTGCCGCGGGCTGAATCGGACGACCTCGGCGCCGAAGCGAGCCAGATCGTAGTGCGAAGAGACCACGGACATGAACTCGATCGCGCAGCACGCCGTCCCGAAGGGGAGCGGCCAGAGCGAACCCGCGCGCGCCCAGCGGACCATCTTGTCGAGCGTGGTCGTGAACACGCTCTCGGGCGGCTTGGTGTCGCTCCCCGGCCGGGTCGTCTCCACCCTCTCCCCCTTCAGTCCCACTCGAGAGCCCCCTTCCGCCACACGTAGGCGTATCCCACGAGCAGGATGACGAGGAACTCGAACATGACGAGGATGCCGAGTGTCCCGAGGGCGTCGAACATGATCGCCCACGGGAACAGGAACACGATCTCCACGTCGAACAGGATGAACAGCATGGCCAGGATGTAGAACTTCACGTCCACCCGGCTGCGGGCGTCCCCGGTAGGAACCAGGCCGCACTCGTATGGAGAGTCGCCGATGCTGAGCGCCCGCGTGCGGGGGCCCATCCGCCAGGAGAGGACGATGATGACCCCCCCGACGACGAGTCCGACGAACAGCAGAAACACGATCGGCAGGTACTCGGTCAGCATCGGCGGCGAATGTATGTGAAAAGTTTCACAATGCCAAGGCGCGGCCCGGCGGGGCGCGGCTCTTCGCGATACGGTACCATCCCCTCCTGAGGGACGCTAACCGCAGCCCGGAGGCGCCATGGAAAGGACACTGCTTGCCGTCACCGCGATCCTCCTCGCAGCCCTGCCGGCCCGCGCGCAGGACGCTCCGACCCGCGTGACCGTGCCGGTGGTGGACCCGCTGCCGGAGGACGTGGCTACGATCGACGGGATCGTGAATGCGTTCTACGAGGTCGTCTCGGGGCCGGTCGGACAGCCACGCGACTGGGGCCGTGACGCGACCCTCTATATGGAGCCCATGTCGTTCACCATCGCGACGGAAGACCCGCAGACGGGGGCCCCGGTGGCTCGCACCATCTCGAAGCAACAGTTCGTGGACGAGTCCGATGGCTTTCTCGTGGAAACGGGCTTCACCGAGCGGGAGATACATCGCGAGACACGCCGGTTCGGCAACATCGCCCATGTCTGGAGCACGTACGAGTGGACGACGGCCGACGGGCGGACGGGTCGCGGCATCAACGGGATCGACCTGTTCCATGACGGAACCCGCTGGTGGATCACGCACGCGACCTGGGACTCGGAGCGCGAAGGTGATCCTATCCCCGACGAGTATCTGCCGTGAGAGCGGCGCGATGACCCGGCCCGAGCGGATCGATCTCGCCGAGAAGCTCTCAGGGTTCGACGAGCGCTGGAGCCCCCGCATCGTCGCGGAGCTCAACGGCCAGCAGGTGAAGCTCGCCAAGTTGGAGGGGGAATTCGTCTGGCACTCCCATGCGGACGAAGACGAGTTGTTCCTCGTCCTCGAGGGGAAGCTGACTATAGAGCTGCGGGACGGAGCGGTCGTCCTCGGCCCGGGTCAGATGGTGGTCGTGCCGCGCGGCGTCGAGCACCGGCCGGTGGCCGTCGGCGAGGTCCACCTGCTCCTCTTCGAGCCGGCGGGGACCCTCAATACCGGAAACGTGCGGAACGAACGCACCGTGGAGG